>DATMVL010000123.1:0-12712 GCA_035563175.1 Rhodoglobus sp.
AGGGCGTCTTCGTGCTCGGCCTCGACGGCGGCGGCGACGTCTCGCTGCCCGAGCTGCAGCTGGCCGACCGGCCGCTGCTGGTGGTGGTCGGCAGCGAGGGCAAGGGGCTCTCGCGGCTGGTGACCGAGACCTGCGACGCGATCGTCAGCATCCCGATCTCGGCGGCGACGGAGTCGCTGAACGCCGGGATCGCGGCGAGCGTCGCGCTGTACCAGATCGCGATGCTGCGGCAGCGCTGAGCGGGGATCCCGCCCAGCGCCGGCCGCGTCACTTCTTGTACTGGTACGGGTTGAAGAGCACCTCGCGCTCGGGGATCTCTGGGAACTGACCGGCGATCCAGTCATCTCCGACCTCGCGCTCGAGGTAGGCCACCGTGTCCTCGAGCTTGCGCCGTACGCCCGGCAGGTCGCCCGCGACGACCTTGCCCTCCCACTTGACGGCCTCGCCGCCGACCAGCACGGTGTGCACGTCGCCGCGCTGCGCCTGGTAGACGACCTGCCCCCAGGGGTTGATCAGCGGCGCCCAGCTCGGCGAGTCCTCGTTCTTGAGCAGCACGACGTCGCCGAGCTTGCCCTTCTCGAGCGAGCCGATCTGGTCGTCC
The DNA here is from genome assembly GCA_035563175.1 of Rhodoglobus sp. GTDB lineage: Bacteria > Actinomycetota > Actinomycetes > Actinomycetales > Microbacteriaceae > Rhodoglobus. Next base: position 602 of record DATMVL010000123.1, read on the forward strand.
TTCCCGATCGCCTGCGCGCCGCCGCGGGTCGCCATGTGCACGACCTCCTCGGCGCGGAGCTTGACGTGGGTCACGGTCTCGGCCGGCTCGAGCTGGTGCGCGAGGTAGTGCTCGAGCGCTCGATCGGCGTTGACGGTGGCCCGCATCGCCGAGAACAGGTCGGCGCTGAACCAGACGCTCGTGTCGACCGAGAGCGAGGTGGGGATGTCGTACTTGCGCAGCTGGTGGATCGGCGGGTAGCCCTGCCCGCAGGTGTCCTCCGACTCCGTCGCCAGCGACACGTTCCCGCCGGTCGCCGCGATCTTGAGGTACGAGTCGGCCGAGAGCGACGCCGCGTGCACGTAGGTGAAGCCCTCCTCCATGACACCGGCGTCGTAGGCGTTCTTGATGCCCCAGTCGTTCGTCGCGCCCCAGACCCCGGCGTGCGTGGTGACCCGCAGGCCGAGCTCCTTGGCGACGCGGTAGGCCTCGAGCTCCGGGAACTGCTGATCCTGGTTCGGCACGTCGAACGCGATCTGCGTGCCGAACATGCGCGAGTCGTCTCGCGACCGCGTCAGCACGTCCTGCACGGCGGGATCCTTCGTCCACTCCCACGGCGACTGATGGATGTTGCCGTAGGCGAACACGAACCGGCCGGGGGAGATGGCGAGCGCCTCGTACGCCGCCTCACCGTGCTCGACGGTGCGCAGCCCGTGCGACCAGTCCACGCTCGTGGTGACGCCGGACTCGACCGCGTCGAGGGCCGAGATGAGGTTGCCCGCCGCGTAATCCTGTGGCCGGAACTTCATGCCGTGCTGCAGGTAGTACCAGACGAAGTACTGGGTCAGCGTCCAGTCCGCGCCGTACGCGCGCATCGCGGTCTGCCACATGTGGCGATGCGTGTCCACCATGCCCGGCATCAATATGCCGCCGGCGGCATCTATCTCGATCGCGTTCTCCGGCGCCTGCACTCCGACGCCGACCTCGGCGATCCGGCCGTCGACGACGAGCACGTCGCCACGCGGCAGCACGGTGTGGGCGTCGTCCATCGTCAGGACGATCCCGTTGCGGAACACGACCGGCCGACCGGCCTCGGGTACGGGATTGGGCATGTGCAGATCTCCTTCGATGTGCTCGCTCGGGTGCGCGTCGTCGCGTCATCCACCCCGGCCCGCACCTCGGCGTGCGCACCGGTCCGGGTCGGGGTGAGGACTAGCATGGCCCAACCGAGGGGATTCGGGAACGGCGAGAATCGGGCGGGAATGTCGAGACGGTCGACCATCGATGACGTGGCCCGTCTCGCGAACGTCCACAAAGCCACGGTCTCGCGGGCGCTCAATGCGCGCACGCAGCACCAGATCGGCAGCGCGACCGTCGAGCGGGTCAGAGCCGCCGCGGAGCAGCTCGGCTACGTGCCGAACGCCATGGCGCGCGGGCTGCGCACCGCCAGCTCGATGACCGTCGGCGTGGTCATCCCCGACCTCACGAACCCGCTCTTCCCGCCCATGATCCGCGGCATCGAGGCAGAGCTGCAGCGGCACGGCTACACCGCTCTGCTCGCCAACACCGACGATTCCGAGGCGGGGGAGCGCGCAGCGCTGGGCTCGCTGATCGCCCGCCATGTCGACGGGCTGATCGTCGCATCGGGACACCACGAGTACGCCGCGCTGCGGGACGCCTTCGATGCGGGGATCCGGGCGGTGCTGTTGAACCGCGACGCGGGCGACGTGCCGTACCCGCTGGTGAGCGGCGACGATGCGCACGGCATCCGGCAGTCCGTCGAGCATCTCGTCGCGCTCGGGCACCGCGACATCGTGCACCTGGCCGGACCTCCGAGGCTCTCGACGAGCGTCGAGCGGCGCCAGGCGTTCGAGGCTTCCTGCGCCGAGCATCCCGGCGTCCGCGCCACCGTCGTCGAGGCGGAGTCGCTGACGATCGACGGCGGCTTGCGGGCCGCGCGTACGGCCTTCGCGGCGCCGCGCCGACCGACGGCGGTCGTCGCCGGCAACGACCTCATCGCCCTCGGGGTCTTGCGCGCGGCGCGGGAGCTCGGGCTCGAATGCCCCCGCGATGTGTCGGTCATCGGGTTCAACGACATGCTCTTCGCCGAGGAGTTCACGCCGCCGTTGACCACCGTGCGGGTTCCGACGCTCGAGATGGGCGCGGCGGCGGCGCGCATGCTGCTGCAATTGCTCGAAGACCCGGCGGCGCACGTCGAGCCGGTGCGCCTACCCGTCTCGCTCGTCGTACGCGGCTCCACCGCGGCGTGGACTTGACAGCGGCATCGCGGCGCACTTAACTCTCGTTCAGCGTCACTGAACACCTCGTCGCGGATGCGACCGGGTCGACGGTGCGCTGGTCCGGCTCGCATCGGCGCGTGCCGGATTCCCGTGTGTCAGAGGGAGACGGCGCGATGGCGAAGTTCGTGGTTCGACGCGGCGACGAGGCGGTGTATTCATCGCCGGGCGCGCTTGCACCGGGAGCTGAAGGGCTGACGCGGTGGTGCGCGGTCGGTGAGGCCGACGGCAGCACGCACACCGACTTCGGCATCAACCGGCTCGAGCCCGGCGGATCCACGGCGACGCACGTGCACTCGTTCGAGGAGAGCTTCCACGTGCTCGAGGGTGAGGTGGTGCTGGCGACCCCCGAGGCGACCGTCCACCTGGTCGCCGGCGACTACGGCATCCTGCCCATCGGGGTGCCGCACGCATGGCGCTCCGTCTCGGACGCCGTCGCCGTGTGGTCGGACCTGTTGACCCCTCCGGCGCGTGAGCGCCACGGCTCGGACACCTACCGGGTGCCCGAGCTGCCCGAGGCGACCCCGATCCGCGTCGACACGCGCGACCCCCGCGCCCGGTCGTTCGGCAACATCACGCCCGAGCACATGAACGCCGGCCGGCAGTCGCAGGAGCTGCTCGCGGTCTCGGCGAGCATGCGCACCGCGCTGCTCGTCTACAGCGGCATCACGCTCAAGATGATGGTCGACTCCGACCTCGGCGCGACCCTCGGCACCCAGTTCATGGTGCAGTACGAGCCCGACGGCAAGGCCGGCCCGCACGACCACCCGCTCGAGGAGGCCTACCTCGTCACCGAGGGTGAGGTGCTCGCCACATTCGACGGCGAGGAGTTCCTGCTGAAGCAGGGCGACTTCGCGTGGGCCGGGGTCGGCTGCGTGCACTCGTTCAGCGCCACCGGCGCACCGGTGCGGTGGCTCGAGACCCAGGCGCCACAGATGCCGCCGCGCCATGCGTACCGCTTCGTGCGCGATTGGGCGTACCTCGAAGAGCGACTGGAGGAGGAGCTGTGACCGACCGCACCGTGCTCATCGTCGGCGGGTCCGCCGGCATCGGGCTCGAACTCGCGAAGGATCTGGTCGCCGGCGGCGATCGCGTGATCCTCACCAGCCGGAGCGTGGAGACCGCGCAGACGATCGCAGGCGAGCTCGGACCCGCTGCGACGGGGATCGCGCTCGACGTGTCCGAGCCCGAGGGCATCGGCGCGCAGCTGACCGACGTCCCCCACCTCGACGGCCTCGTGCTCGGCGCGATCGAGCGCGACGCGAACACCATCCGCGAGTACGACATCGCTCGTGCGCGCCGCCTCATCACCCTGAAGCTGGTCGGCTACACCGAGACGATCCACTGCCTGCTCGACCGGCTCACGCCATCCGTGGACACCGGCATCGTGCTGTTCGGAGGGCGGGCGAAGGATGCCCCGTACCCGGGTTCGACGACGGTGTCGACCATCAACGGCGGCGTCGACGGGATCATGAACACGCTCGCGCACGAGCTCGCACCCATCCGCGTGAACTCGCTGCATCCCGGCATCATCGGTGACAGCCCGTTCTGGGCGGCGAAGCCCGAGAACGTGCTCGACGGCTACAAGCTGCGCACGCCCGGCGGTGAGCTCGCCACGATGGCCGACATCGTCGATGCAACGAAGTTCCTGCTGTTCAACCGCGGCGTCTCGGCGCACAGCCTCAACGTCGACCGCGGCTGGCGCATCACCTGAGCCGCCCGTCCCCGGCACCCACGATCACCAGCACGAGGAGAACACGATGAGCATCGCCACCCGCGGCACCATGGGCGTGGACTGGGAGGCCAGGGTCGACTTCGAGCGCCTGCGCGAGGAGCGGCTCGCCCGCCTGCGCGCACAGCTCGACCGGTCATCCGTCGGCGCCCTGCTCGCCTTCGACTTCGGCAACATCCGCTACGCCTCGGCCACCCATATCGGCACCTGGGCGATGGACAAGCTGATCAGGTTCTGCCTCATCACCCGCAAGTCCGATCCGATCGTGTGGGACTTCGGTTCGGCGGCCAAACACCACCAGCTGCTGAACCCCTGGCTGCGCGAGACGCACCTGGAGGCCGACGCCGATCCGCACGCGCCGCACCACGGTGCCACCCGTCCGCGGGCCGAGTCCGGCGCCCGTGCCGGCATCTCGACGCTGCGCGGCGCGTTCCCGCCCGGCGCCGGCATCGCCGAGGAGGTGGCGCGCAAGGTCAAGCGCGAGCTGGAGAAGTTCGGGCTGCAGAACGAGCCGCTCGGGGTCGACATCGTCGAGCTGCCGATCCTGTTCGCGCTGCAGGCGGAGGGCATCCAGGTGGTGGACGGCCAGCAGGACTTCCTCGAGGCCCGCCGCATCAAGACCGAGGACGAGATCACGCTGCTCACCACGGCGGCGTCGATGGTGGATGCCGCCTACGACGAGCTCTACGGATTCCTGCGCCCCGGCGTGCGCGAGAACGAGTGCGTCGGCCTCGTCGCCAAGTCGCTCTACGACCAGGGCTCGGAGTACGTGGAGGGCGTGAACGCGATCTCCGGCGAACGGTGCGCACCGCATCCGCACGTGTACTCCGACCGAGCACTGCGGCCCGGCGACCCGGCGTTCTTCGACATCCTGCACTCGTTCAACGGGTACCGCACCTGCTACTACCGCACCTTCGCGGTGGGCTCCGCGAGCCGGGCGCAGGTCGACGCGTACACGCGGGCCCGCGAGTACATGGATGTGGCGATCGCCGCTGTGCGGCCGGGCGCGACCACCGCCGACATCGTGTCGCTGTGGCCCACGGCGCAGGAGTTCGGCTTCCCCGACGAGGAGGCCGCCTTCGCGCTGCAGTACGGGCACGGCGTCGGGTTGTCGATCTGGGAGAAGCCGATCTTCTCGCGCCTGACCTCACTCGACCACCCGGAGGTGCTCGAGCCCGGCATGGTGTTCGCGCTCGAGACCTACTGGCCGGCGGCCGACGGTTGGGGCGCCGCGCGCATCGAGGAGGAACTGGTCGTCACCGAGAACGGCTGCGAGGTCATCACGAAGTTCCCGGCGGAGGATCTGCTGGTCGCCGGCGGCGGTCGGTACTTCACCGTGAACGGTCCGCTGCCCGGGATCCGCGACTCGCAGTCGCACCTGAACACCCCGCAGGGCCGCGGCGAGACGACCGACTGAGGAGCGCGCCCGTCCAATCCTGGTGAATCCGTGCAGTCACACTTGACAGCAGCGCAATCGGTTGCTTGACTCTGGGACCAACGGCTCCGCCCCACCTGCCCCGACGATGTGGAAGGTCTGACCGACTCGATGTTCGAACCCCTCTTCCTGGCGCAACAGGCGCTGAACGGGCTGAGTTTCGGCGCGTTGCTGTTCCTGCTCGCCAGCGGACTGACGCTCGTCTTCGGGCTCATGCGCATCGTCAACATGGCGCACGGCGCGTTCTACATGCTCGGCGGCTACGTCGGCGTCGTTGTTGCGACGCTCACCGGCAATCTGCTGCTCGCCGGGATCGCCGCGGCGGCGGTCGTCGGGTTCACCGCCTTCGTGGTCGAGCTCGGGTTGCTGCGCTTCGTGCGGGGGCAGGAGCTGCCCGAGGTGCTGCTGACCATCGGCGTCTCGTTCGTCATCGCCGACCTGTGCCTCGCCATCTTCGGCGGCGACCCGCAGAACCTGCCCGCCGACGTGCGCATCCCCGGCGCGCTCGTGATCGGCGAGCTCACCTACCCCTGGTACCGCATCTTCGTCATCGGGGTCGCCGCCGTCATCGGCATCGCGCTGATCCTCGTGCAGTCGCGCACCAGGGTCGGCGCCATCGTGCGAGCCGGGGTCGACGACCGCGAGATCATCACCGCGATGGGCGTCAACATCCGGTGGGTGTTCACGGGCATGTTCGTGGTCGGCGCAGCGCTCGCCGGCATCGCCGGCACCATCGGTGCGGGCATGCAGAGCATCCTGCCCGGCGTGCAGAACGAGGTGCTGCTCTACGCGCTCGTGGTCATCATCATCGGCGGACTCGGCAGCATCCCGGGGGCTGCCGTCGGCAGCATCCTCATCGGTCTCATCGACGCGTTCGCGAAGGCCTGGATCCCCGAGCTGGCGTACTTCACGATCTTCCTGCCGATGGCGCTGGTGCTCGTCTTCCGCCCGACCGGGCTCTTCGGGAGGGTCGCATGAACCGCCGCCGCCTCGCGCTCATCGGCCTCGGCGTGCTCCTGGTGCTCGGCCTCGCGCTGCCCTACCTCGGGGCGTCGAGCTTCATCGTCTCCCTCACCTCGACGATCCTCATCGCCGCCATCCTCGCCTCGAGCGTCAACTTCCTCGCCGGTGAGGGCGGCATGGTGTCGCTCGGCCACGCGGGCATCGCCGCCGCGTCGTCGTACGGCGTCGGCTGGGCTTCCCGGCAGGGTCTCGACACCGGGCTGCAGGTGCTCATCGCCCTCGGCGTCACCCTCGCCGTGTCGTTCATCTACGGCCTGCTGTCGATGCGCACGAGCGGCATCTACTTCCTCATGGTGACGCTCGCCGTCGGGATGCTGATCTACGGGCTGGCCTTCCGGCTCTCGTCGGTCACCGGCGGTGAGAACGGCATCTCCGGGGTCATCCGCCCGGCCTGGATGGGGCAGTACTGGACCTACTACTACGTGGTGCTCGCGTGCTTCGTCCTCGTGACCGCCGCACTCTGGCTGATCGGGCGCTCGCCGTTCGGCGCGAGTCTCAAGGGCCTGCGCGACAGCGAGAGCCGCATGCGCAGCCTCGGCTACTCGGTGCCGTCGTACCGCCTCGGTGCGTTCATGATCTCCGGCTTCGTGGCGGGGCTGGCTGGGCTGCTCTCGGTGTGGCTCACCGCGTTCGTCAGCCCGTCGTCCGCCGGCGTCGACCGCTCGGTGCACCTCATCATCATCGTCATCCTCGGCGGCATCGGCACGCTGCTCGGACCGCTCATCGGCGCCACCGTGGTGGTGCTCGTCGAGAACGTGCTGTCCAGCTACGTCGAGCGCTGGCCCACCGTGCTGGGCCTCATCTTCATCCTCGTCATCCTGTTCGCCCGCGCGGGCATCGCCGGCAGCGCCGGCAAGCTGCTGCGCCGGCTGCGCGGGAACGGCGGGGCACGTACCCCGGGCGGCCGGGGCTCCTCAGCGAGCGAAGCCGTGTCCGAACGCAATCACAACGCATGAACTGGAAGGACCTGCCATGACTCCAACGAAGAAGTCGTCACGGCGCATCGCCGCCGCCGGCATCGGCATCGCCGCGGTCTTCGCCCTCGCGGCGTGTGCGCCGCCAGGGGCCGAGCCCGCACCCGAGGAGACCGAAGCCGGAGCCACCGGAACCCTCAAGGTCGGCTTCATCTCGCCCACCACCGGGAACTTCGCCGTGGCTGGCCAGGAGATGGTCGACGGTTGGAACCTGTACTGGGAGACCAACGGCACCGAGGTCAACGGCGTCACCATCGAGACCATCGTCGAAGACGATGCCGGCAACCCCGAGACCTCGCTCACGAAGGCCCGCAAGCTCGTGGAGCAGGACCAGGTCGACGTGATCGTCGGGCCGCTCATCGCGAACACCGCGCTCGCCGTCGCCGAGTACGCGGCGAGCGTGGGCATCCCGAACCTCCACCCGGTGGCGGCCTCGGACGACCTCACCCAGCGCAACGCGAACGACCTCACGGTGCGCACCGGCTCGATGGGCGGCTCCCAGGCCAACTTCCCGGGCGGGCAGTGGGCGGCGACCGACGGCGGCTACGACACCGCGGTGACCCTCTGTGCCGACTACGCGTTCGGCTGGGAGTCGTGCGCCGGCTTCAAGCAGGGCTTCGAGTCCGAGGGTGGCGAGGTGATCCAGCAGATCTGGTTCCCGAACTCGACCACCGACTTCTCGACCTACGTGTCGCAGATCCAGGCGGCCGGTGCCGACCTGGTCTACGTCGCGACCGCGGGCGGCGCACCCGGCCCGAACTTCCTCAACGCCTACCTCGGTCTCGGGCTCGACCAGGACCAGCTGCTGCTGAACTGCTGCGCCGCCGACCAGGGGACGCTGCGGACGATGGGCGACCAGATCGAGGGCCTGAAGTCGATCAGCTACTGGGCCGAGGGCCGCGACAGCGAGGTCGTCACCGAGTTCGTCGACGCCTACAAGGAGTTCTCGGACGGCAAAGTGCCCGGCGCGTACGTCGCCGGCGGTTACGTCACCGCATCGCTGGTCGCCTCGGTGCTGGAGGAGAACGGGCTCGTGACCGGCGAGGACCTGGTCTCGGCGATCACCGAGTACACCTTCGAGGACAGCATCTTCGGCCGCGTCTCGTTCGACGACTACAACAACACGATCGGCCCGGTGTACATCCGCGAGGTGCAGAAGCTCGACGACGGCAACCTGTACAACGTGCCGATCGCGACGATCGAGGATGTCGACCAGTGGCTGGGCAAGGACCCGGAGGACGCCCTCGCGCAGCCGACCTACTCGCAGAGCTTCCAGGGCTAGTGAGCACCACGACGACGGCCCCGGCTCCGGACCCTCGCGGGTCCGGGGCCGGCGCCCCGGCTCTGGTCGTCGCCGACCTCGGCAAGCGCTACGGCGGCGTGCAGGCCGTCGACGGCATCTCGCTGCAGCTCGCGCCGGGCGAGCGGATGGGCGTCATCGGCCCGAACGGCGCCGGCAAGACGACGCTGTTCAAGATGATCGCAGGCGATGTGCCGCCGACCGCCGGGTCCATCGAGCTGTTCGGTCGCGACGTCACGAAGGTCTCGACATCGCGCCGCGCCCGCATGGGGGTCGGCCGGACCTTCCAGGTCTCGAACCTGTTCCGCGACATGTCGGTGCTCGACAACGTGCGCGTCGCAGCGCGCGGGGGTGCCGCCGGAGCGCGGGTGTTCTGGAAGCCGCAGCGCGAGGGCGATGACGTCACTCAGCGCTCGCTCGCGACGCTCGAATCCGTCGGCCTGCACGGCCGGCGCGACGACACGGTCGCCGACCTCTCGCACGGCGAGCAGCGCCAGCTCGAGATCGCCATGGCCCTCGTGGGCGACCCGGCGATCCTGCTGCTCGACGAGCCCGCCGCCGGGCTCTCGGCCGCCGAGCGCACCACCCTGCGCGACCTGATCGAGGCCCTGCCGCGCACGCTGCCCATCCTGCTCATCGAGCACGACATGTCGCTCGCGCTGGGCCTCACCGACCGGGTGATGTGCATGGAGAACGGGCGGCACGTGGTGACCGGCACCCCGACCGAGGTGCGCGAGCACGAGACGGTCAAGGAGATCTATCTGGGAAGGCGTGGTTCGCAGTGACACTCGACGTCTCGGGACTGCACGTCGGGTACGCCACCGCCGGCGTGCTGCACGGCATCGACCTGACGGTCGGCGACGGGGAGAGCGTCGCCCTGCTCGGCCGCAACGGCATGGGCAAGACGACGCTCGTGCGGGCGATCTGCGGGTTGCGGCCGCCGACCGTGCAGGCCGGCAGCATCGTCTACGACGGTGCCGACATCACCAGACGCTCGAGCAATCAGATCTCGCGGGCCGGCATCGCCGTCGTGCCGCAGGGTCGGCGCGTGTTCGGGTCGCTCACCACGCATGAGAACCTGACGGTCGTGCCGCATCGGCGAGCCCGCAAGGGGCTCGAGCCGTGGTCGGTCGAGCGGGTGTTCGACTTCTTCCCCCGCCTCGCGGAGCGGTCGAAGTCGATGGCCCGCTCGCTGTCCGGCGGCGAGCAGCAGATGCTCGCCATCGGCCGGGCGCTGATGACCGACCCGACGCTGCTCATCATGGACGAGCCGAGCGAGGGCCTCGCGCCGAGCGTGCTCGACGTCATCCAAGACCGCCTCGAGGGGCTGCGCTCGTCGGGCTTGTCGATCCTCATCGCCGAGCAGAACGTCGACCTCGCGCTCGACATCGCGGAGCGCGTGCTCGTCATCGACGACTCGGGCACCATCACGTGGTCCGGTACTCCGCACGAGCTGCGCGACGACCAGGCCCTGCTCGAACGTCACCTGAGCATCTGAGCACGACCATGCGCTCCCTCCCGCTCGTCGACCTTCTGCTGCGCGGCGGCCGCGTCACGACCTTCGCCGGGCCCGACGGCCCGGCGGAGGTCGAGTCGGTGGCGATCGCCGGCGGCCGCGTCGTCGCGGTCGGGTCGGATGCCGAGCTCGCCCCCTACGCCCAGCACGCGCAGCGTGTGATCGACCTGCACGGCCGCCGCGTGCTGCCCGGATTGAACGACTCCCACATCCACGCCGTCCGCGGCGCCGTGTCGTGGAATCGCGTCGTGCACTGGGATGGCGTGCGGTCGCTGTCCGACGGGCTCGAGCTGCTGAGCCGGGATGCCGGGCACCGGGCCGAGGGGGAGTGGGTCGCCGTCGTCGGCGGCTGGCACTCCTCGCAGCTGCGCGAGCGGCGGGCGCCCACGCGCGCCGAGCTCGACGCGGCCGTGCCGGATCGCCCGGCCTACGTGCAGGAGCTGTACGACCGGGCGGTGCTCAACACCGCCGGCCTGCGAGCCTGCGGCTGGGACGACGACAGCGACGACCCGCCGCGCGGCACGCTACTGCGCGACGCCGGAGGCCGGCTGACCGGCGAGGTGCGCGGCGTCGGAGCGTTCGCGGTGCCGCTCGCCGCCGCGCTCGCGGTCGACGGACCGGAGTCCGAGGCGGGCGTCATCGCGATGTGCGCCGAGTTCGCCCGGCACGGGCTCACCGGGGTCGTCGACGGCGGCGGGCTGCTGGTGACCCCGCGCGACTACGACCCGCTGTACGCGGTCTGGCGGCGCGGCGGGCTGGACGTGCGCTTCCGCACCTTCGTCTCCGCCTGGAACCGGGGCGGCGAGGTGGCGGACATCGAGGGGTTGACCGCGCTCGTTCCCGCCGGAGCCGGCGACGGCGTACTGCGCTTCGCCGGCGTCGGTGAGATCCCGCACCTCGGCTGCCACGACATGGAGGGCTTCGAGCGGGTCGAGCCGACCGCCGCTGCCGTCGAAGAGCTCACGGAGATCACGCGGGTGTGCGTGCGGCGCGGCTGGCGGATGAGCGTGCACGCCGTGCTCGACACCACCCTCTCGCGCGTGCTCGACGCGTGGGAGATCGTCGAGGCCGAGACCGGCGGCGTGCGCGGGCTGGGCTTCTCGATCGTGCACGCGGATGAAGCCTCGCGCGGCAACCTCGAGCGCATCGACCGACTCGGCGCCGGGGTGCTCGTACAGAACCGCATGGTGCTGAAGGGCGCCGACTACGCCGCCGCGTGGGGGGAGCAGGCGACCGCGCAGGCGCCGCCGCTCGCCGACCTGCGCGAGCTCGGCATCCCGATCGGCGGCGGCACCGACGCGACCCGCGCCAACTGGTTCTCACCCTGGGCGTCCATCTGGTGGCTCGCGACCGGGCGCACCATCGGCGGCCCCGGAGCCCGCGACCCGCGCCACCTGCTGACGCGAGAGGACGCGATCGCCGCCTTCACGCGCGACGCCGCCTGGTTCACAGGCGAGCAGGACCACCGCGGACGACTGCTGCCCGGGTACGACGCCGACCTGTGCGTGCCGACCGCCGACCCGTTCGACTGCGCCGACGACGAGCTCCCCGACATCCGCAGCGACCTGACCGTCATGGCGGGACGCATCACCCACGACTCCGGAGCACTCGGGCAAGAAGGAGCACGATGAGCGAGGTGCCGCCTCCCCGCCGCGTCGGCAACGCCGACATCATCCACCACGAGGGCTACGACCCGGGCATCGTCAGCCCGTTCGTGCCAGCGATCCGCACCGTGTCGAACGCGCGGCTGGTGTTCATCAGCGGCGTCACGGGTGCGCCGGTCTACCACGACCATCCGCACGTTCCGGCCGTCTTCGACGCGATGCCGATGGACGCGGCGGGCCAGGTGCGCAAC
>DATMVL010000124.1:0-9291 GCA_035563175.1 Rhodoglobus sp.
GGTCGACCACCGTCAGGGTCGCCGTCCCGGTGTACGCGGGCCCGAACTCGTTGCTGAACACCGCCCGCACCTGCAGGCCGTCGCGTCCGGCCGTCGCGGTGAGCGTCAGCGTGGTGGTGTCGGCATCCGGCACGTCCGCCCAGGCGCCGCCGCCGATGCGCGACTGCCACCGCACGTCGGGCTCGGGGTCGCCGGTAGCCGCCGCCGAGAACGCGACCTCGTCGCCCTCGGTCGCCGTCGCATCCGCCGGATCCTGCGTGATCCGCACCACCTGACCGGCGTCGTCGCGCGAGCCCGAGCCCTGATCGGCGAGGAACGACGCGATCCATGACAGCGCCGAGTTCCAGTTGACCGTGATCTCGTTGGTCGCCCACGACTGGATGTGGTCGACGTAGCACCGCTGCGGCGCGCACTCGTTGCCGGTGCCGTACAGGCCCGAGATCGTCGGATCCCAGGTCGACCGCGTCGAGTTCGGGCCGCCCGACAGCGAGCCGGCGGGCGGGTTCGGCAACGCCGCGTTCAGCTGGTTCGAGAACCAGCGCGAGTGCTGGTTCTGCGAGTACACCGTGCCGTACCCGGTGATGTACGACTGGTTCAGCGCGTTGCGGCCCAGCAGGTAGTCCATCGCCTCGATCACGCCGTCGGAGTACCGGCGATCCCCGGTGAGGTCGAAGGCGGTGGCGAGCACGATCTGGTTGTTCACCACCATGCTGTTCGAGCCCCACTCGTAGCCGCCCTCCCGGCCGGGGTAGGTGGTGGCGAAGCCCTCCGCCTGCTGCCAGGCGAGGATCTTGTCGGCACCGGCGACGACCGACTGGCGGATCGCCTCGCGACCGGGGATGTCCGACGGCACCGTGGCGAGCGCGAGCCGGCCGAGGGCCGCCGTGTTGCCCCAGTCGGCGCCGCTCGGCGTGAAGATGTCGGCGGTGTGCCACGAGCTGCCGGTGACGAAGTCACGGAACGCGTCCTCACCGGTGGTGAGGAACAGCTCGGACGCCGCCCAGTAGAACTCGTCGCCCACCTCGTCGTCGTCGTAGGGACCGCCGCCGTTGTTGCCCGCGCCGGCCGGCGCGTACAGGTCGGGGGTGGCGACCGCGGCGGCCCACGCGGTGCGGGATGCGGTGAGCAGCCGGCCCGCGAAGTCGGGGTCGATCTCGGCGAACAGGCGCGCGCCCTGCGCGGCGACCGCCGCGAGATTCAGCGTCGCCGCGGTCGACGGCCGGTGCAGTCGCCGCTCCTGCGCGTCGTCCGCGGGCAGCAGGGGCAGCCCGGTCCAGCCCACGTCGTGGATCTTGTGATGCACCATGCCCGCCATCGGCGCACCCGCGGGCACCTGCATGCTGAGCATCCACTCGAGCTCCCAGCGCGCCTCGTCGAGCACGTCCGGCACGCCGTTGCCGGTCTCCGGCAGGTTCAGCGTCCCGTCCGCCAGCGCGTCGGGGGTCGCAGTCGGCGCGGTGAGGGTGCGCTCGTAGGTGCCGAGCAACTGGTTCACCGCGATGCCGCCGTTGACGACGTACTTGCCGTGGTCGCCGGCGTCGTACCAGCCGCCCGTCACGTCGAGCGCATAGCCCTCGGGGCAGGTCCAGTCGCCGTAGGACCAGAACGCGCCGTCCTCCTCGGCGGTGAGGCAGGGGACCGCGGTGTCGCCCAGGTTCGGGGCGACGCCGATGTGCCCGGCCTCCCGCGCGTACTCGGGGCCGACGATCCCGCCGTCGATCTCGATGCCGCTGCGGGCCAGGTAGAAGTAGTTCAGCGCGTCGTACCGCAGCTGCTGGTAGAGGTCGCCGCCGATCCGGAACTCGTAGCTCTCCTCGCCGTCGGCCGCGACCGTGTAGGTGCCGGCCGCGGTCAGCTCGCTGAAGTCGAGGATGTGCACGGGCAGCCCGGCCATGTCGTCGGTGCCGTACACGGTGGACGTTCCGGTGGCGACGACCTCGTCGCCGTCACGCACCTCGAACTCGACCGGATCCGTGGCCTCGGTCACGAGGGTCGCCCGCTTCGGGGCGTCCGGCAGGTACCCGACCTGGTTCACCCGCACGCGCGGTCCGGTCTCCGGGGAGTACGGCGGCGGGGGAGCGGCGCTCGTGCTGAGCGAGACGCTCGTGATGCAGAAGTCGTAGGCCGCGGCCTTGCCCCCGAGGTGGAACGCGACCTGGCCCGGTGCGTCACCCGTAGCCGGGAAGGTCGCGGTCGCGGTGAACGGCAGCGCGACCGTCTGCGGCTGCTCGGTCAGCGCCGGGTACTGCTCGAGCACCGTCCCGTACGGCGGGCCGCCCTGACCGACGATGACCCGGATGTTCGTCCCCGGCGCCGCGCTCGCGGTGAAGCTGAGCACGTAGTTGGCGCCCTGCTCGATGGGCACTCCGTTGAAGGTCATGCCCGCATCCCACGGGTTGGAGCTCGGTGCAACGGTCAGGCACAGGGCGTCGCCGACCTGGCTCTCGGTCGCTCCGTACACGTCCCACTCGCCCTTGCCCTCGGCGAAGTCGGTCGTCGGCAGCAGCTCGGATCCGCTGGTCATGCTCACCTCGTCCAGGCAGAACGTGAACGGGTCGCCCTGGGCGCCGAGCTGGAAGTTGATCGCGCCGTTCGCGGCGGCGAAGTCGGGCGTGATGTCAAAGCTGAACTCCTTCGGCTCGATGGTGAGCGCCAGTGACGCCGAGAAGACGTCGGGCCACTCGCCGCCCGCCTGGAGCGGCACGGTCATGGCCCGCGAGGCACGCGCCTCGAAGGCGAGGGTGTAGTCGGTGCCCTCCACGAACTCGACGCCGAGGTGCTGCACCGCGATGTCCCAGGGGTTCGCACCGCCGCTCACCTCGGCGCAGAACTCGCCCTCGACCACCGAACTGGTGGCGGTACCGGTGTTCGCGTAGTGCGCCCATCCGGCGGCATCGCCGTCGTCGAAGGTGTGCACCTGCGAGAGCGGCGCCGCCGACGCGGCGGAGACGGGGATGAGCGCGCCGGCCAGCAGTGCTGCGGCCCCGACGGCGCCGAGCCACCGGGTGCGGTTGGAGGATGTCAAGACCACGTCGTCTTCCTTCGTCCGGTTCGAGCACCCGCCGACGGCGGATGCGGTTCACCGTGAGAGCGCTCTCACCGGTGAGACCGATATCGACGGTACCCCGAACGGGGGGCAGGATCAACGGTTCGGTGTCAGCTCGACTCGACCGGCACCTGCGGCAGCCGCGCACCGGCCGGGATCAGTCCGAGCTCGCGCACCATGACCTCGGACCCGTCGAAACCGATCGCGTAGCAGTTCCAGCCCGGGGCCGATCCGCCGAACATCTCGAACCTGGCCTCCGCGTCGACCGAGCGCGGAGCGAAGTAGGCGGCGTACACCTCGCACGCCCGCACCGCGGTGCGCTGCGCCGTGCCGGCGGTGACCAGGATGCCCGGCAGCACGAGCGCCGCGAGCCCGACCACCACGATCACCCGCAGCGCGGTGGCGCGTCTGCGGCTGCGCAGCGGAGCCTCGTCGTGCGGCTCGTATCCCGCGAGCTCCGGTTCCAGGTCGTCGTCCATCCCGTCGCCCATCATCGCACCGCGGGCCGGCCGTCAGCGGGCGACGGGGTCCCCGGCGGCGTCCAGCAGGGCGAGCTCGTCGCGGCGCGCGTAGCTCTCCCAGTCGCCGGGGCCGAGGCAGGCGAACGCGCCGGTGCGCACGGCGGTGGCGAGCCGCTGCTCCACGGACCGGCCGTCGAGCAGCTCGGCCAGGTATCCGGCGACGAACGCGTCGCCCGCGCCCACGGTGTCGACGGGCTGCACGGGCACGGCCGGCACCGCGTACGTCGCGCCGTCGACCAGGGCGAGGCAGCCCTCGGCGCCGAGCTTGATGACCACCTGGCCGGGTCCGAGTGCGGCGAGGCGCTCGGCGAGCTCCTGCGGCGTGCCGTCGCCGACGAGCATCGCGGCCTCGTCCTCGCCGGCGAACACGGCGGTGGAGCGGGCGGCGAGCTCGCGGTAGACCGGCACCGCCGCATCCGCCGACCACAGCGAGGCGCGGTGGTTCACGTCGAACGACACCGGCACGCCGGCCGCGACGGCGAGGTCGACCGCGGCCCGGACGGCGCCGGCAGCGGCGTCGGAGAGCGCCGGGGTGATGCCGGTGACGTGCAGCACGCCGGCAGAGCGGATGAGCTCCTCGTCGAGGTCGGATGCCGCGAGGCGGCTGCCGGCGCTGCCGGCGCGGTAGTAGAGCACGCGGGTGAGGCCGGCGGTGCGGCGCTCCTTCACCATGAGGCCGGTGCGCGCGCCCTCGTCGACGGTCGCGCGCAGGTCGAGGCCCTCGGCTCGCAGCTCGCGCAGGACGCGCTCGCCGAAGCCGTCGGCGCCGACACGGCCCATCCAGGCCGCGGAACCGCCGAGGCGGGCGACGCCGATTGCGACGTTGCTCTCCGCGCCGCCGATGCCGAGCTCGAACGCGTGCTCGTGCGACAGGGAGCCGATGGATGCGCCACGGAACAGGGCCATCGTCTCGCCGAGGGTGACCAGTCCGCCCATCGCGCTCACGCTCGCTACGTTACCGTTCGCCCGAGTGGCCTCGCGCATGTTCGACGGCTTCGTAGGATCGGATGACGAGCCGGAAGGATGACCATGCGCACTCGTTCGACGCGAACCGGCGTCCCGCTCACCGAGCTGGGGCTCGGCACCGCGCAGCTCGGCGACCTCGGCCGTGCGATGAGCGACGAGGAGGTCGCCGCCACCGTCGACTCGGCGTGGGAGTCCGGCATCCGCTACTTCGACACGGCGCCCCACTACGGGGTGGGGCGCTCCGAGTCGCGGCTCGGCGAGCGGTTGCGGTCGCGGCCACGCGACCACTATGTGTTGTCCACCAAGGTGGGCCGTCTGCTGGAGCCGAGCCCCTCGACCGCCCACCTGCGCGACGACGGCGGTTTCGATGTGCCCCGCGATCCGGTGCGGCGCTGGGACTTCACTCGAGACGGCGTGCTGCGCTCGATCGAGAAGTCGCTGCAGCGGCTGGGCCTCGACCGGATCGACATCGTCTTCCTGCACGACGCCGACCAGTCGGGTCAGCTCGAGACGGCGCTCACCGAGGGTGTGCAGACGCTGCTCGAGCTCCGGGACGAGGGCGTGGTTCGAGGCGTAGGGGCCGGCATGAACGCGGCGGCACCGCTCGCGGAGCTCATCCGCCGCGCCGACGTCGACGTGGTCATGTGCGCGAACGCATTCACCCTGCTCCGCCCGGACGCGCTCGACGAGTTGCTGCCGCTCGCTCTGGAGCGCGAGGTGTCGGTGCTCGCGGCCGCGGTCTTCAATTCGGGCGTGCTCGCCGCACCCCGGCCTGCACCGGACGCCACGTTCGTGTACGGTCCGGTGCCCGGGGAGATCCTCGAGCGCACTGAGCGCATCGCCGACGTGTGCGAGCGCCACGGCGTCACGCTGCCGGTCGCCGCCATGGCGTACGTGCTGCGGCATCCGGCCGTCGTCGGTGTGGTGGCCGGTGCCCGCGGCCGCGGCCAGGTGCGGCAGAACGTCGAACGGCTGCAGACCCCCGTGCCCGACGACCTGTGGATCGAGTTGGAGCGCGAGGGGCTGATCCCGCGACAGTAGCCGACGCTGCGAGGCGGCGTCGGGCATCGACCGCGGCGGCGGTGTGATTCAACAGCAGTGCGCGACTGCCACTCGGTTCGCCGGCGTTGCGAGCTGCTGGCCCGGCTGTCACGCGGCGCGTACGCGGACGACGAGCAGCGTGGGCGCGTGCTCACCCTGCGATCGACGGGTTGCGAACCCGGCGCCGGGCGTCAGTGCGAGTCGACCGCCTCGATCTCGGTGCGGTCGCCCGACCACAGCGTGTGGAAGGTGCCCTGCTTGTCGACGCGCTTGTACGTGTGCGCCCCGAAGAAGTCGCGCTGCCCCTGCACCAGCGCCGCTGGCAGCCGATCGGCACGCAGGCCGTCGTAGTAGGCCAGCGACGACGAGAACGCGGGGGTCGGGATGCCCGCGTGCGCGGCGTCGGCGACGACGTTGCGCCACGCCGTCTGAGCCTGCGCCATCACGTCGACGAAGAAGGGTGCGGTGACCAGCGCGTCGAGCTGCGGGTTCTCGGCGTACGCCTCGGTGATGCGGTTGAGGAAGCGCGCGCGGATGATGCAGCCGCCGCGCCAGATCTTGGCGATCTCGCCCTTCTGGATGTCCCAGCCGTATTGCTCGGCGCCGGCGACGATGGCGTCGAAGCCCTGCGAGTAGGCGATGACCTTCGAGGCGTACAGGGCGAGCCGCACGCCCTCGATGAAGGCGTCGGCGTCGGCGGGCTTCCAGGCGTCCTCGTCGGGACCGGGCAGGTCGCTCGCTGCGGCGCGTTGCGCCGGCTTCGAGCTGAGCGAGCGGGCGAACACGGCCTCCGCGATGCCCGAGACCGGGATGCCGAGGTCGAGCGCGGTCTGCACCGTCCACGCACCGGTGCCCTTGGCGCCAGCCTGGTCGAGGATCACGTCGACGAGCGGCTTGCCGGTACCGGCGTCGACCTGTCGCAGCACCTCGGCGGTGATCTCGATGAGGTAGCTCTCGAGCTCGCCGCGGTTCCACTCGGCGAAGATGTCGGCGATCTCGGCCGGGCTCTTGCCGGTGCCGCGACGGATCAGGTCGTACGCCTCGGCGATGAGCTGCATGTCGGCGTACTCGATGCCGTTGTGGATCATCTTGACGAAGTGGCCGGCGCCGTCGTGGCCGACGTGGGTCACGCACGGCTCGCCCTCGGCGACGGCGGCGATCGACTTGAGGATCGGGCCGAGCGTCTGCCAGGCCTCGTCCGAGCCGCCGGGCATGATGGACGGCCCGTTGAGTGCGCCCTCCTCGCCGCCGGAGATCCCGGCGCCGACGAAGTTGATGCCGGTCTCGCGCACCGCCTTCTCGCGGCGGATGGTGTCGGTGAAGAGGGCGTTGCCGCCGTCGACGATGATGTCGCCCGGCTCGAAGACCTTCACCAGCTCGTCGATGACGGCGTCGGTGCCGCCGCCCGCCTTCACCATGATGATGGCCGTGCGCGGGGTGGAGAGGGTCGCCGCGAACTCCTCGTACGTCGTCGCCGGCAGGAAGCCGGCCTCCGGGTGCTCGTCCAGGAGGGTCTGCGTCTTCTCGTATGAGCGGTTGAAGATCGCGACCGTGTTGCCCTCGCGGCTGGCGAGGTTGCGGGCGAGGTTGGATCCCATCACCGCGAGGCCGACGACACCGATGTTCGCTTGTGCTGCCACGCCCCCAGGCTAGTACCGTCGGGGGATGCCCGACCGCCCGCAGATCGTCGTGATGGGGCCGAGCGGCTCCGGCAAGTCCACCGTCGGCGAGTTGCTGGCGTCGCAGCTCGGCCTCCCGTTCGTCGACGCGGACGACCTGCACCCCATCACCAACGTCGACAAGATGGCCGCCGGCCAGCCGCTCACCGACGAGGACCGCTGGCCGTGGCTGCAGCGCGTGGGCGCGGCGATGGCCGGGGCGGCGCAGACCGGCGTCGTGGTGGCGTGCTCGGCGCTGAAGCGCTCCTACCGGGATGCCATCCGTCAGGAGGCACCGGACGCGCGCTTCGTCGAGCTGCACGGGACCCGCGAGCTGCTGGCCTCGCGGCTCGGCTCGCGCGAGGGCCATTTCATGCCCGCGTCGCTGCTGGATTCGCAGCTCGCCACGCTCGAGCCCGTCGCCGACCACGAGCGCGGGTTCCGGCTCGAGGTCACCGCGAGCCCGCAGGAGCTGGTCGCCGAGGCGGTCGCCCGGCTGCGCTGAGTTGCAGGCACGTTGCGCGGCGGTGGGGGCGCCGCCGTCCTCGGTGAGGCCGTCGCTACTGTCGGCAGCATGATCGTGCGACGGATGCTCAGCCTGCTGTTCGCGGTGGTCCTCACCGCCATCGCCTTCCCGCTGCTGTTCGCCGGCGGGCTCAGCCGCTACCGGCAGGTCACCCAGTTCTCCGCGGGGGCGCCGCTCGATCCGGTGCCGGTGCTGCTGGTGTCGCTGGCCCTCCTGCTGCTGGCCGCGTCGGCGGCGACGATCGCGCTCTCGTCGCTCGGGGTGATCGTGGTCGGGTCGGTGCACCTGGCGTGGGGCCTGCTCGGCGTCGTGCTGCCCTTCGATCCGTTCGGCGGCGGCTTCACCAATCCGATCGTCGTGTTCACCGACGCACTGCGCGACGTCTGGCCCGACCTCAGCGACGGCATGTTCTACTTCGTGCCCACGGGCTTCGGGATCGCTTTCGGCGCCGTGCTGCTCACGGCCGGGATGCTCGCCCGACGTCGGCGGGCCGCGGGCCGCGCGGCCGGCCGCCTCGTCACCACGGTGACCACAGCCGCGGCATCGACCGCGGGTGTCGCTCTCGTGCTCGTGGGCGGCAGTCTGGTGTTCGACACCCAGCTGCGGCTCTTCACCGGGGAGGTGCAGGTCGGGGGTGTGCTGCTGCTGATGACCGAGGCGCTGCTGCTATCGGTGGCCGCCGCCGGGGTCCGCTGGTCCGGTCTCGGCGCGATCGTCACGGGGGCGCTGCTGATGATCGCGGCGGTCGTGCTCGTCGTGGAGCCGTTCGGGCTGGTGCGCGCGACCCGTGACCTCGGTCGTGAGCTGAGCGCCGGGCTGCAGATCGCAGCGCCGATCGGCAACCTCGGCGTGATCGGCGCTGCGCTGCTCGGTGCCGGTGTCGGGGCGGCGATCAGGGCTCGTCGGGCCCGTCCCGAGCCGCCGATCGAGTGGCCCGCCACCGGGCCCGTGGTCACCGCGGTCGATCAGTCGCGCGCGAACGCGTAGACCAGCCGCGCGAACTGGCCGAACCGCTCGGCCGAGACCAGCCGCATCCGGTCGGACTCGACCCGCCGCGGGAACAGCGGTGCGCCGCCGGTGAGCGCGACCGGCGCCACCGAGATCGCGAGCTCGTCCAGCGCCCCGGCGTCGAGGAACTGGCCCGCCAGGTCGCCACCGCCGACCACCCAGATGTCGCCGTCGCCGGCAGCCTCGCGGATGGCGGGCAGCGCATCCGTCACCGGCCCGCGCACGAAGCGGATGTCGGCGCCCGCCGGCACCGGCAGGTCGCGTGTCGTGAAGACGAACGTGGGCTTCTCGCCGTGGAACTCCTGCCACTTCTCAGGATGCGCCAGCACATCGGACTCGTTCAGCAGCCACTCGTAGGTCGTGGAGCCCTCGACCATCACGGTGGCGGTGGACGGGAACAGCCCCTCGTCGGGGTGCTCGCCCCCGTCGACGGCGAACAGCCATGCCAGCGAGTTCTGCTCGTCGGCGATGAAGCCGTTCACGGAGGTCGCGGTGTCGAACATGATCTTGCCCATGGCGCAGAGG
>DATMVL010000125.1:0-6594 GCA_035563175.1 Rhodoglobus sp.
CCGCCCACCCTGCGCCCGAGCGCGAACAGCGCGACCAGCAGCACCGCGAAGAAGAGCAGCGCGACGACGCGGCCGGCGACCACCGGGTCGGCGCCGAGACCGAGCAGTCCCGCGATCGGCAGCAGCATGACCGGGCCGGTCGAGATGCGGGGGTCGAACGGCGCCAGCTCACCGAAGCTCAGGATGCCGTCGCTGCTGTACCCGAGACCGCGCACCAGATTCAGCGGCACCGTGAGGTTGAACGCCTCGTCCTCCCACAGCGGCAGCACCATTGACCGCGCGACGACCACCACGTACGCCACGAGCAGCAGCAGCACCGCGACGGCGGCGGCGATCGCCGACGGTGTCAGCGCCGGCCGCACCGAATGCTGCCAGACCTCCCCCGCGGCCGATCGGCTGAAGTCGACCAGGCGGGCCGGCGGCAGCCGCGGATTGCGCTGCTGCCCCCACATCGTGCCGGTCGCCTCTGCGCCGCGGCGCGGGATGCTCGCCACCTCGATCTCGCGCACGCGCAGGCCCCGCCGCGCCTCGGCCAGCGAGAAGTGCACGTGCGGCACGAGCGCCTCGTCGGGCGACGCCTGCAGCAGCTGGCGCAGCACCGCCGGCCGGTACGCCCGAAGCGGCGTGTTCACGTCGGCGACACCGCGGCCGGTGAGCGCGGCGACCATCGACCGCACGCCGCGCGTCAGCACGGTGCGGAACCACGGGTCGGAGCGTCCCCGGCGCACGCCGCGCACCGCATCCGTGTCGTCGTCGAGTGCGGCGACCACCGCGGCGGCGTCCGCTCCCAGGAACTGGCCGTCGCCGTCGACGTGCAGGATCACGTCGGGGTCGAGCTCCAGCCCGGTGCGGTACGCGGCGAGCGCGGTGGGCCCGTGCCCGCGATTGCGCTCGGCGGTGACGACGCGCACGCGCGGCTCGCGCTCGGCGAGCTCGCGCAGCACCTCCGGCGTCGTGTCGGTCGAGCGGTCGTCGACGATCACGACCGAGACGCGTGATGCGAGCGGCTGCAGGTGCTCCAGCAGCTCGTCGACGAAGCCGCTGATGCCCTCGGCCTCGTTGTAGGCGGGCAGCACGACGGCGAGGTGGTCGATCCGCAATGCCGCTCCCGCCTCGTCCGCCCCGTTCGGGGGCCGCCACAGCCGGGTAGTAGCGTAGCCGAGTGCGTCAGGACGGTCGGGTGCGGTCTCTCGCCGGGGTCGGGGCGCGGTTCCTGACCGTCGGCGCGGTCAGCACCCTCATCGAGATCGCCGTCTTCAACCTCTGCTTCCTCGCGTTCGGCTGGGATCCGACGGTGTCGAAGGTGGTCGCGTCGCTCGTGGCGCTGGTGAACGCCTACGTCGGCAACCGCGAGTGGACGTTCCGCCATCGTGCAGGGCGGCGGCGCGGCGTCGAGATCGCGCTGTTCATCGCGGTGAATGCGGTGTGCACCGCGCTCGGTGCGGTGCTGGTCTGGCTCGGTGTCGAGGCGGTCGGCGGGATGCTCGGGCGCGAGGCCGGACCGGTCGCCGTGAACGTCGTGAACCTGGCCAGCATCGTCATCATCGTGCTCGTGCGGTTCGTGCTGTACCACTGGGTGGTGTTCCCGGACCGGGCGCCGCCCGTGCCACCCACCGGCTGACGGAACTCGTCGAAAAATAACGGAACGGTAACTAGACACCGTTACCGTTCCGTTATAGATTCATATCGCTGAAGTTGTTTGCTGTGGCAGCTGCAGCGGAATGTGATTGCAGGACACTCTTGGTGCAAGGGAGTGGGCCGGTCCCCAAGCCTCTGGGACCGGCCCACAATCCGTTAACGGCCGATTCCGCGACCGTCGCACCCGCTGCCTAGAGTGGGCTCATGAGCGACAGGCGCACCGCGATCGTGGCCTGGGAGGCGCTCTTCCGCGCCCAGGTCACCGTGCTCCGCGAACTGGGCAAGAACTTCCCGGACGGGCTCTCGCTCACCGAGTACGACGTGCTGTTCAACCTCTCGCGCTATCCCGACCACAGCGCCCGGCTGCGCGACCTCAACAAGCGGCTGCTGCTCACCCAGCCGAGCGTGAGCCGGCTCGTCGACCGCCTCTCGGCGCGCGCCCTCGTCACCAAGCAGACCGACCCAGCCGACGGCCGCGGCACCATCGTGACGCTGACGGATGCCGGCTACGCGCTGTTCCGGGAGGTCGCGGTCGTGCACTCCGATCACATCCACCGCCTGCTCGACGCCGCGCTGACGCAGGACGAGCTCGAGACCCTGACCGCGCTCACCGACAAGCTGCGCCGCAGCACCGGAGGCTGATCCCCGATGCCCTCCCCCACCATCGTCTGGCTGCGCGACGACCTCCGGCTGGCCGACAACCCGGCGCTGGTGGCGGCGGCGGAGCGCGGCGAGCCCGTGGTGCTCGTCTACCTGCGCGATGAGGAGAGCGAGGGCATCCGGCCGATGGGCGGCGCCAGCCTGTGGTGGCTGCATCACTCGCTCGCCTCCCTGGCCGCCGACGCCCCTCTGGTGCTGCGCACCGGCCCGGCCGAGCGCATCATCCCCGAGCTGGTCGCCGAGGTCGGCGCCGGCGCGGTTCTCTGGAACCGTCGCTACGACGCAGCTCGCGAGGTGGATGCCCGGCTCAAGCAGCGCCTGCGCGACGACGGCGTCGACGCCCGCAGCTTCCAGGCGAACCTGCTCTTCGAGCCGGGCACGGTGATGAACGGATCGGGGCAGCCGTTCAAGGTGTTCACGCCGTTCTGGAAGGCCGTGCGCGAGCTGCCGGTGCGCGAGCCCTACGGCGTGCCGGAGGTTCGCTGGCGAACCGCCGACTCGGAGCCGCTCGACGATTGGGGGCTGCTGCCGACCCATCCGGACTGGGCAGGCGGGCTGCGCGAGACCTGGACGCCCGGCGAGCACAGCGCCCACGACACGCTCGAGTCGTTCGCCACCGACCGGCTGCCCGACTACCACCGCCGCGATGAGCCCGGGCTCGACAGCACCAGCAGCCTCAGCCCGCACCTGAGCTTCGGCGAGATCAGCCCGTTCCAGATCTGGCACCGCGTGCACGGCGACCTCACCCCGGCGGCGCGCAAGAACGTCGCGAAGTTCCTCAGCGAGCTGGGCTGGAGGGAGTTCAACTGGAGCATCCTGTTCCACCAGCCCGACCTGCACGAACGCAATCACCGGCCCGAGTTCGACGCGTTCCCCTGGCACGACCCCAGCGCGGAGGAGCTCGACGCCTGGCGCTACGGGCGCACGGGCATCCCTCTGGTGGATGCCGGCATGCGCCAGCTGTGGCACACCGGGGCGATGCACAACCGCGTGCGGCTGGTCTGCGCGAGCTTCCTGATCAAGAACATGCTCGTCGACTGGCGGGTCGGCGAGGCGTGGTTCTGGGACACGCTGGTCGACGCCGACCGCGCCAACAACGCCGGCAACTGGCAGTGGGTCGCCGGCAGCGGAGCGGATGCGGCACCGTACTTCCGCGTGTTCAACCCGGTGCTGCAGGCCGAGAAGTTCGACCCCGACCGGGAGTACATCCGCCGATGGGTGCCCGAGGTCGACTCGCCCGAGTACCCGCAGCCGATGCTCGACCTCGCCGAGACCCGACGCCGCGCCCTCGCCGCCTACGAGCAGATCAGGGGCGGCCGCCGCTGAGGCCGACGACCTGACGGTCGCGCAGCCACGCTTGCGCGTCACCGGCGCAGAGCGCGTCACCCGCGCATTCGGCCGAAATCGCACAGGGAACACCATCGCGCGGCGTTCCGCAACGGGGCGTCCGCTCAGACAGGGTGCCGATCCCCGGAATCATGCGGATCGGCGACGCGATCTTTTTCCGGGGCAACCACCCCCCAAACCGGGGACACCGCCCGCGCCGGACCCCTAGTGCGCCGGGAGAGACTCGGCCGGAAGGAAGAGATCAGCGATGGACATCAAGAAGACCGCATTCGGTACTGCTGCCGCTGCCGCCCTCATCGTGGCCGGCACTGCCGCTCCCGCCATGGCCAGCGGCGGCCACGGGTCGGGCGACTACAGCTACAGCTACGACAAGACCAGCATCAGCAAGTGGTCGTCGTACGAGTCGCACAAGACCACCACGATCGCCCCGAACGTCGAGGTGCTGAACGGCGACATCCTGAACGGCAACTCGGTGGGCTCGGGCAACGAGACCAACACCCCGATCCTGTCGGGCAACGAGACCGCGATCGGCAACGGCAACGAGACCGCGGTCGGCAACGTCAGCGACTCGGGCAACGGCAACGCCATCGGCAACGTGGTGGGCAACGAGACTGGCAACGTCACGGGCAACGACGTGGCCAGCGAGAACCTCAACGGCAACCACGTCTCCGACGTCGTCGACATCGTGACCGAGACCTCCGTGAAGGATGTCGTGGACGTCGACGACGTGCTGAACGACGTCAGCGGCTGGGTCGACATCGACGGCATGTTCGGGCACTGAGCCCCCTAGACGAGGCGGCGTTCCCAGACCCGCCTCACGAGAGAGCCCCGCGACCACGGACGGTCGCGGGGCTCTCTCTCGTCGTGACGCGGGTCAGTGGGCGGCGTCGTACGCCTCGAGGATGTCCTTCGACAGCCGGCCACGCTGGCCCGGCTTCCGCAGCCCCTGCTCCACCGCCCACTCGGTGACCTGCCGGCCCCGGTCGCCGCGATCGCCCGTGACCTGCTTGCGCACCGCCCCGCCGACCCGGGCCGAGTCCACCAGGAACGGCTCCAGCGCATCCGCCAACTTCGACCGATTCTCATCCGAGAGGTCGAGGGCGTACGAGACGCCGTCGTACGTCAGGTAGGTCTTCGGATTTCCCGCCGGCAATTCTGTTCCGTCGATATCGTCGACGACCGTTCGAATAACTTTCTCCGCCATGGCGAAAAGAATAGCGCCACCGGAAATGCGAGGAAAATCTACCGATTGACGGTGCCGTCGGGTGCCGCGGTCGGCGTCTCCCAGATCGGGCGCCCGGCGTGCGGCAGGATCGCGCCCAGCAGCGTGGCGGCGCCGCCGCCGAAGAAGATGAGGTGGTCGCCCTCGCCCAGGCCGATCGGCGCGGCGCCGAACAGGTACCGGTCGAAGAGGCCGAGCACGCCGAGGAGGATGAACACCGCTCCGACGCCGCCCAGCACGAGCCGCACGAAGAACTCCCCCGCGGTCGCCCGGCTGGCGAAGAACAGCGCTCCACCGGAGGCGAGCCACAGCACGTCCAGTGCGAAGTCGGTGCTGAACAGCAGGAAGTGGTTCCCCTCGATCATGAGGCCGATGAGTCCGTGCCCGACCAGGAAGAGGCCGGCCATCCAGGCGATCGCTTTGCTCATGACCTCGACGCTACGCATCACGCGGCACGCGCGGTGAGGGCTTGCGGGCGCCCCGATCGGCGTGTCATCGCCGCTATCCTGGTTCCACCACGGGCGAGCACGCTCGTGGAATGGAGCGTGGAAGCGCGATATCCGCGGAAGGAGTCGTGCACGATGGGCGCTGTCACCACGAGCGACTCCGACGTCGGAGTGCTGAGCATCGACGGCGACGGCCGCATCACAGCGGTCAACGACTTCGCGCTGACCTGGCTCGGCCTCGACCGCAGCGACGTCGTCGGCCGTCCCTTCGCCGAGCTGATGGTCGACGCCCCGGACGATCTGCCGCTGCCGCCCGATGTCGGCCCCCGGATGATGGTGCTGCCGGGGCGGCCGGGTCGCGCCGCGATCGTGCAGGGCTCCGAGCGCGCCGGCGCCCGCACGGTGACCTTCCTCGACGCCACCGACCGGTACGCGGCGCTGGCGGAGCTGCGGAGCTCGTTCCGGCTCGCCGAGCGCACGAGGCGACGGCTCGAGCTGGTGATCAGCGCATCCCTCGAGTTCTCGTCCACCGTGTCGGAGGACCACCTCGCCGAGACGCTCGCTCTCGCCGCCGTCGAGGCGTATGGCGCCTCGCAGTCGGCGGTGTTCCTGTTCGACGACGGCGGTCGACTCGCGCTGCGCTTCGGCGAGGACCCGCTCGAACGCGCCCCGGCCGCGACGCTCGCCGCCGTCGACGCCGGCGGGGTCGTGACGGTGAGCGACCCGACGCAGGCCCGGAAGCTCTCCGCGGCGCTGGCCGACGCCTTCGACGACACCGGCGTGCACGCCGTGCTGTTCGCGCCGATCCGCCACGAGGACATCACGCTCGGGATGCTCGGCTGCTACTTCCGCCGCGACCGCATGTTCGACGGCGAGGCGGCGCCGTTCGCCGAAGCCCTCGCCAACGAGGCGGCGCGCGCCCTCGTCGCGCTGCGGCTGCAGCGGCAGCTCGCGCACGCCGCCGCCCACGACATGATCACCGGCCTGCCCAACCGGCGGGTGCTCGAGCGGTGGCTTGCGGAAGCGCGCCCGGACGACGGGACCGTCGCCGCCCTGTTCATCGATCTGGACGGGTTCAAGGCGGTGAACGACCACCTCGGTCACGAGGTCGGCGACGAGGTGCTGCGTGAGGTCGCCCGCCGGCTGCTCGCCGGCGCCCGGGACGACGACGTGGTCGTGCGTTACGGCGGCGACGAGTTCGTCGTGCTGTGCCGGGTCGGCGACGCCGACGACGCGACGGTCGTCGCGGAGCGCCTGCGGGCGGCGATCTCGGCCCCGATC
>DATMVL010000126.1:0-2117 GCA_035563175.1 Rhodoglobus sp.
CGAGTCGGTGATCGCGGGGGAGTGGGCACACGCCTACTCCCGCGAGCAGGGCGTCTACCCGCTGCGCTCGATCGTCGCCCGCAAGTACTGGCCGCCGGTGCGCCGCGTCAACAACGCGTACGGCGACCGCAACCTGATGTGCGCCTGCCCGCCGATCGAGGCGTTCGCCTAGCCCTTCCCGGGTGAGGCGCCACTTCCGACGTCCCGGCGGGCTCGCCGTCGGTCGCAAGTGGCGCCTCATCGAGTTCCCGCATGGATGAGGCGCCATTTCCGACGGTCCGCGCGGGTCGCGCGGCGTCGCAAGTGGCGCCTCATCGAGAGCGGAGACGCCGCGCCGGTCCGATCGGCCGGCGCAGGCGCACCGCCTCAGTGCTTCGTCGCGCCCTCGGCGCCGTAGCCGGTGAGCGACCGCACCTCCATCTCGGCGGCGACCGCCGCATCCTCTCGGCGTTTGCTGGTGATCGTGCCGAGCCAGCCGAGCAGGAACCCGACCGGGATCGAGATGATGCCCGGGTTGTTGAGCGGGAACCAGTGGAAGTCCACGCCCTGGATCATGGACGTGCTGAGCCCGGTCGCCTCGTTCACCGGCGCGCCCGAGACCACGGGCGAGAAGACGATCAGGAAGACCGCGACGCCGAGGCCGCCGTACATGCTCCAGAGCGCGCCCCGGGTGGAGAAGCGCTTCCAGAACAGCGAGTACAGGATCGTCGGCAAGTTGGCGGATGCGGCGATCGCGAACGCGAGCGCCACCAGGAACGCGACGTTCTGCCCGTTCGCGAGGATGCCCCCGAGGATCGCCAGGATGCCGATGACCACCACGGTGATGCGCGCCGTGCGCACCTCGCCGTTCGGCGCGACCTTCCCCTTCTTGATGACGCTGGCGTAGATGTCGTGCGCGAACGACGTCGCCGCGGTGATGGTGAGCCCGGCCACCACCGCCAGGATGGTCGCGAATGCCACCGCCGAGATCACGCCGAGCAGCACGGTGCCACCGAGCTCGAACGCGAGCAGCGGCGCCGCGGAGTTCACGCCGCCGGGTGCGCCGAGGATGCGGTCGGGGCCGACGAGGGCGCCCGCGCCGTAGCCGAGCACGAGGGTGAACAGGTAGAAGACGCCGATCGCCCAGATCGCCCACACCACCGAGCGACGCGCCTCCTTCGCGGTGGGCACCGTGTAGAAGCGCATCAGCACGTGCGGCAGGCCGGCCGTGCCGAGCACCAGCGCGAGGGCCAGCGACAGGAAGTCGATGCGCGACAGGTCGGTCAGGCCGTACTGCGCGCCGGGCGCCAGCACGTCCTTGCCTTCCGGGGCGTTCGCCTGCGCCTGCCCGAGCAGCTCGGACAGGTTGAAGCCGAACAGGGCCAGCACCCAGATCGTCATGACGCCGGCGCCGACGATGAGCAGCGCCGCCTTGACGATCTGCACCCACGTGGTGCCCTTCATGCCGCCCACGAGCACGTACACGATCATGATCGCGCCGACGATGGCGATGACGAGCCCCTGGCCGACCTGGTCGGTGACGCCGAGCAGCAGGGCGACGAGTCCGCCGGCTCCGGCCATCTGCGCCAGCAGGTAGAAGAAGCAGACCGCGAGGGTGCAGACGGCGGCCGCCATGCGCACCGGGCGCTCCTTGAGGCGGAAGGACAGCACGTCCGCCATGGTGAAGCGGCCGGTGTTGCGCAGCAGCTCAGCCACCAGCAGCAGCGCGACGAGCCACGCGACCAGGAAGCCGATCGAGTACAGGAAGCCGTCGTAGCCGTTGATGGCGATCGCCCCCGCGATGCCGAGGAACGACGCCGCCGACAGGTAGTCGCCGGCGATCGCGGTGCCGTTCTGCGGCCCGGTGAACGAGCGCCCGGCGGCGTAGTAGTCGGCCGCGGTCTTGTTGTTCCGGCTCGCGCGGAACACGATGATCATCGTGATCGCGACGAAGGCGCCGAAGATGGCGATGTTGAGCCAGGGGTCGCCGGGCGACGACGAGGCGGCTTCGAGGTGTCGCATCAGCGGTTCACCTCCGCAGCGGATGCCGCGGCGGCATCCGGTTCGAGCTCATCGCGGATCTGCTCGGCGAGCGGGTCGAGCCGCTTGTTCGCGAAGCTCACGTACCACATGGTCAC
>DATMVL010000127.1:0-5121 GCA_035563175.1 Rhodoglobus sp.
CGGCGCCGAGCACGACGACGACGCGCTCGCAGCCGCCGTCGCGCAGGGCGGTGGCGGCGAGCTCGAGCCAGGGCGTGCCGTCGGGTTCGCGGCGCAGCGCCTTCGCCCCGCCGGCCCGGGTGCCGGCGCCGGCGGCCAGCACGATCCCGGTCACGCCCATCGCTACTGTTATAGCGATGATCGAGCTGCCTGATGCCGAGCTGCGCGAGCGGCTGCACACCGCGCTGGCCGTACGCCGCTGGGTGACCGACGTGGCGTCGCGCGCGCCGTTCGCCGATCTCGACGAGCTGCTGGGGGTGGCGCGGGCGGAGGCGACCCCGCTGGCGCCGGATGAGGTGCTCGAGGCGATCGCCCACCATCCGCGCATCGGGGAGAAGCCGAAGGGCGCGTCGGCGTCCGCGGCGATGAGCCGCTCGGAGCAGGGCTCGTCGGAGGAGCTCGCGGAGGAGCTCGCCGCCGGCAACGCCGCGTACGAGGAGCGCTTCGGTCGCATCTTCATCATCCGCGCGGCCGGGCGCTCGCGGGCCGAGATCCTGAGCGAGCTGCACCGACGGCTCGAGCTCGACGACGACACCGAGCTGCGCATCGTCGGCGAGCAGCTGCGCGACATCGCGCTGCTGCGACTGGAGCAGCTGTTCGCATGAGCCACGTCACCACGCATGTGCTCGACGCCGCGCTCGGCCGGCCCGCCGCCGGGGTCGAGGTCGCCCTCGCCGGCCCGTTCGGCGAGATCATCGCGACCGGCGTGACGGATGTGGACGGCCGCGTCGCATCGCTCGGCCCCGACGCGCTCGAGCCCGGCGAGTACCAGCTCGAGTTCGCCACCGGTGCGTACTTCGCGGAGGCGGCGCGCGACACCTTCTTCCCGCGCGTCACCTTGCACTTCACGATCGCCGGCCCCCAGCACTACCACGTGCCCCTGCTGCTGTCCCCATTCGCGTACTCGACGTACCGGGGGAGCTGAGCGCCGCCCGCACTCCGCTCCTGCGAGGAGTCGCTTCCGGGGGGCAAGTCCAGGCTTGCGCAAGCCCGTACTCGCGCCGTCTCCCGATCGCCGTGCGAGTTCAGACTTGCGCAAGGCGGAACTTGCACCGGGATCGCGCGCACCCTCGACCGGAGGCTGCGGCGGCGCCTAGTTTGGGGCCATGGGACGGATCATGGTGGAGCAGCTGACCAGCGTCGACGGATTCGCGGCCGACGCCGAGGGCGGCATGTCGTTCATGCAGTTCGGCGCCGAGACGCTGCAGGACGACGGCGAGCAGGTCGAGATGCTGACGGGCGTCGACGCCATAGTCTTCGGTCGCACCACGTACGAGATGTTCGCGGCCTACTGGCCGACCGCCGACCCGGAGGCCGAGCCGGTGACCGAGCTGGTCAACCGGCTGCCGAAGCACGTCGTCAGCTCCACCCTCGACCGGGCCCCTTGGGGTGACGGCGAGATCGGCGTCGAGCGGGATGGGGCCGCTGCGGTCCGGCGACTCGCCGACCGGTACTCGGAGGACGTCATCGTCTGGGGCAGCCTCGCCCTCACCGACGACCTGTTCCGCGCAGGCGCGGTCGACGTGCTGCGGTTGCGCATCATCCCCGGGCTCATCGGCTCCGGTCGCCCCGTCACCCCGGCCGATCTCGAGCCGGTCGCGCTCGAGCTCGAGAAGAGCCACATGCACCCCGGCGGGGTCGTCACGCTGCAGTACCGCGTGCGCGCCTAACATCGACGGGTGCGCTGCGCCTACTTCGACGCCGGGGAGTGCGGCTCGTGCACGCTCATGGGCGTGCCGTATCCGACGCAGCTCGTCGGCAAGCAGGAGCGGGTGCAGGCGCTGCTGCCCGCCATGGCGTGGGCGGAGGCGGTGGCGAGCCGCGAGGACGGCTACCGCAACAAAGCGAAGCTGGTCGTCGGCGGCACCGTGGACGAACCGCGCCTCGGCCTGCTCGCCGGCGATCGGGTCAACGACCTGCGGGAGTGCGGCATCTGCGCACCGGGCCTGCGCGACACGTTCCCGGCGATCGCCGACTTCATCACCACCGCCCGGCTCGAGCCGTACGACGTCCCCTCGCGGCGGGGTGAGCTGAAGCTCGTGCTGGTGACCGAGTCGCCGGATGCGGAGCTCATGATCCGCTTCGTCCTGCGGTCCACGGAATCGGTGCCCCGCATCCGGAAGCACCTGCCGGCCCTGCAGGCGGCGCTGCCCGGTCTGCGCGTGGTGACCGTGAACCTGCTGCCGCAGCATCGCGCCGTCGTCGAGGGTGAGGAGGAGCTGGTGCTCACCGAGCAGTCCAGCCTGCCGATGCGCGTCGCCGGGCTGACGCTGCACCTGCGGCCGCAGAGCTTCTTCCAGACCAACACCGCGATCGCCGACGCGCTGTACCGGCAGGCGCAGGCCTGGGCGGGGCAGCCGGCGAGCGTGTGGGATCTGTACTGCGGCGTCGGCGGTTTCGCGCTCGCGCTCGCCGCGCCCGGACGGGACGTGGTCGGTGTGGAGACGAGCGCCGAGGCCGTCGAGTCCGCGCGGCGGAGTGCGGACGGGGCCGCGCGGTTCGTCGCCGCCGATGCCGGAGCGTGGGCCGCGGCATCCACCGACCGTCCTGAGCTCGTGGTGGTCAACCCTCCGCGACGCGGGATCGGCGGCCTGGCCGAGTGGCTCGAGCATTCCGGGGTGCCGCGGGTGCTGTACTCCAGCTGCAACCCGATCACGCTGGCGAAGGATCTCGCGGCGATGCCGTCGTACCGGCCGGTGCGCGGGCGGCTGTTCGACATGTTCCCGCAGACCGAGCACATCGAGGTGCTGGTGCAGCTCGAGCGGGCGGCCTAGGGGCCCAGCGCAGTGAGCGCGTCGAGCAGGGCACGCGTGCTCGCCCCCGGGGCGTCCCAGGTGACGATGTGGCCGGCGTCCGGCACCACCCGCTCGTGGACGCCCTCCGCGCGCGCCCAGCGAGGCATGGCCGTCGCGATGTTGCCGGTACGGTCGCGCGCTCCCCGGATGAGCGCAAGCGGCACCGGGGTTCGGTGAGCCGGCTCCGGATGCACGAACGAGACCGTCGCACGCCAGACATCCACGAACGTCGGTTTCGGCATCCGCTCGAACGTCGCCTGCGTCAGCGCCACCGCCTCGGGCGAGACCGCCGAGGCGCGGGCCATGAGTCGCGGCAGCGCGGCGGCGGGGATCGCCCGCAGTGCCGGAGCGGCCGCTCGCAGCGCGAGGCGCTCGAGCCGGGTGAGCGGGCCGGTGTTCCAGGTCGCGTCCATCACGACGAGCCCGGTCACCCGGTCGGGATGCCGTCGGGCCAACTCCTGTACGAGGTTGCCGCCCAGCGAATGCCCGACGAGCACGGCGCTGCTCACCTCCGCGGCATCGAGCAACGCGATGAGGTCGTCGAGCGCGTCAGCGGCCGCGAATCGCCGTCCGAGGGACGACGAGCCGTGCCCCCGCAGGTCGCAGAGCAGCACGCGATAGCCGGCGTCGTGAAGTCCCTCCGCCTGATCGTCGAACATGCGGTGGTCCATGCCGGCGCCGTGTACGAGCACGACCACGGGTCCGGGGCCCTCGGAGTCGGACCAGGCCAGCGTCGCTCCAGGTCGGGCCAGTCGTCGATCCAGGCTCACGATGCGGCGACTCTAGGCGACGGTCAGTAGTCGGTGCGCGCCTCGTGCGCGAGCCAGGTGTCGAACGGTTCGGCGGCGTTCGCCGGGCGGATGCGCTGCACCGGCAGCTCCCAGCTGTCGCGGTCGCGTTCCCACAGTTCGTAGAACTCGCTGTCGTCGAAGCCGCCGCGGGCGGCGTCGTGCCGGTCCGCGGCGAACACGACCCGGTCGACCCGCGCCCACAGCGCGGCCGAGAGGCACAACGGGCACGGCTCGCACGACGTGTACAGCGTGGCGCCGGCCAGGGAGAAGTCCCCGATGCCCGCGCAGGCTGCGCGGATCGCGACGACCTCCGCGTGCGCGGTCGGGTCGTTGTCGCGGGTCACCCGGTTCTGCCCTTCGGCGAGCACCCGCCCGTCGCGCACGACGAGCGCGCCGAACGGCCCGCCGCCCTCGCCCACGTTCGCGCTCGCGAGCTCGATCGCGCGGGCGAGCCAGGCGTCGTCGCCGCTCATGCCAGCCCCGCCGAGAACCGCCACGCGTTCCCCGCCGGGGGCGCATCATCCCGCAGCACCTGCGCCTCGATCAGCCCGTACGGGCGGTCGGCGGCGTGGAACACCTCGTTCGGGTTCTCGAGCCCGAACCGGGAGAGATCGGCGACGAAGTGGTGCTTGTTCGGGGCGGTCATGCGCACCTCCACGATCTGCGGCACCTCCTCGAGCACGGCGCGGCCCATGTGCCACAGCGTCTGCTGCAGCGCCAGCGACTGCAGGGTGGCGAACTCACGCAGGAGGATCGCCCGCACGCGAGGGTAGACGGCATCCCAGTCCACGTCCACCGAGTCGAACCGCCAGCGGGCGACGAGCGAGGTCGCCATCACCCGGTCGTGGGTCGGTTCCAGGGTGGTGTACTCATCGACCAGGAAGTCGGCGAACTCGCTGCCGGTCGACTTCAGCACGACGAGATCCTTCAGCCCGCCGATGACGGTCTCACCGGAACCGTCGACGGTGATGGCGGCGGTGCGCACCTCCCGACCGCTGCGCACCCAGGTGTGGTCGTGCTCGGCGCCGTCGACGGTGACGCGCTGCCACGCGTACTCCTCGAGCTCGATGCGCGCGCCCTCGACCGGCTCGACGTCGCGCACGAAGTGCCGGGCGAGTTCGAGCCCGTATCCTTCGATGCTCGGGATGCCGGTCGACTTCGCGAACGCGAACGCCGTGTTCTTCTGGGTGTCGGTCGGCAGCACGTTGCTCTGGTCGCCCTCGAGGTAGGCCGGAGCGAACGGTCCGCGCAGCGCCGTCGTCACGTTGAGGTCGCGGATCTCATGCCGCGCGGCGTCGCGCACGACGCGCACCACGCGCGTCTCGGCCTTGCCGTACTGGATGTCGCCCAGGATGATGCCCATGCGGGCGATCATGGCACCGTCATGTGTCGGCGCTGTTACCGGGACAGCAGGCGCCCGCGCCCCGGCGCCTCGCCGCGCAGCCACACCCGCCTAGCGATGCCGCGCAGGCGCCGGCCCTCGTAGGCCGAGATCG
>DATMVL010000128.1:0-6181 GCA_035563175.1 Rhodoglobus sp.
CCGGCGACCGTCTGCGCACCATGCCGGTCGCGCTCACCCTGCTCGGCGGGCGGGTGACGCACTCGGCGGTCTAGCGCGCGCGCCGCGCCCGCGCTCGCGCCGCGCGCTCGCGCGCGCCGTTCCCCGAGTTCGCCACTTCTGTCGCTTGACGGGCTCGTAAGGCGACAGAAGTGGCGGATTCGACGCGGCGTGTGGATGCCCGGAGCGCCAAAGCGCGCAACGCGCCACCCTGGGGTGGTGCGTCCGTCGCCGCTGCCGCCCGGGCTCGATGGCCCGCCGTTCACCGTTCGTCACTCTCTCGAACTCGGGGTCTCGGCGCGGAGGGTCAGGGCCGGGGATCTCGACTCCCAGGTGTGGGGAGTGCGGCGGACGGCGGTCTCCACCACGCTCGCCGAGCGCTGCGCGTCATTCGCCGCCCGGCTGCACGGTGAGACGTTCTTCTGCGAGCGGACCGCCGCTCTGCTGAGGGGTTGCCCCTTGCCCTGGCGCGTCGAGAACGATCGGCGCATCCACGTCGGTGTCGCCGCACCGCGGGCGGCGCCGCACGCCAACGGCCTCGTGGGGCACTCGATCCGCCTGCAGCCGGATGACGTGACGATGCTCGGCGGTCTCAGAGTGGCGTCGGCCGAGTTGTCCTGGTGCGAGCTGGGCGCCGTGCTCGACCTGCCGAACCTGGTCGCGGTCGGCGACCACCTCGTCCATCACCGGTTCCCTCACGTCACCACCGACGAGCTACGCGACGCGGTCGAGCGGTGGGGGAGGCGGCGGGGCGCGCGACGGCTGCGCAAGGCGCTCGCGCTGCTCGATCCGTACGCGGAATCGAGGCCCGAGTCGATCGTCCGCGTGCTCATCGTCGAGGCGGGTTTACCTCGACCGATCGCGAATCACACGATCGTGGATCCGACGACGGGTCGGGTGTTCCGCGCAGACCTCGCGTTCATCGCGCGCCGGGTCATCGTCGAGTATCAAGGAGACCACCACCGCGACCGGGCGCAATGGCGAGCGGACCTCCGTCGTCGGGCACGCCTGGAGGCACTGGGCTGGCGCATCCTCGAACTGGGCGCTGAAGACCTCGAGCGTCCCGCTGACTTCCTCGCCCATCTGGCGGCGTTGCTCGCCCCCTGAAACGTCGAATCCGCCAGTTCTGCCGCCTCGGGTCGAGGTCGAGCGGCAGAAGTGGCGGATTCGATGAAGGCGCGCGAAGTTACTTCGCGGCGATGTGCGCGAAGAGGAACCAGCGGTACTTCTCGAGGCCGCGACCGATCTCGATCGCGACGTCCTGGCTCACCGGGTCGATCGTGCCGAGTTCGGCGACGGCGGTGTTCACGGTCTTCAGCGTGGCGTCGATCTGCGCGACGACCTGCGCGATGGTGCTGTCCGACTGCTGGAAGCCGGCGGACATCACCGGCGTGGTGGTCTTCTGCGCGGTGGTCTGGATGCGGGCGTCGATCGGCAGGCCGAGGGCGACGACGCGCTCGGCGGCGAGGTCGGCGTACTCGCGGGCCGCGTCGACCACCTGGTCGAGCAGCTCGTGCACCGCGATGAAGTTCTCGCCGCGCACGTGCCAGTGAGCCTGCTTGCCGTCGACCGAGAGGGCGGTCAGGTCGGTCACGACCGGGGACAGGAACTGCGCGACGCCCGCCGCGACATCCGGGTCGGCGGAGGTGGTGGGGACGGTGTTGATCTCGCTCATGAATAGCTCCTTCGATGCGCTCGGTACAACGCTAGCCAGCGCATGGCATTCCGCAAGGAAGCGCAGGCTGCCCTCAGCGGCGTGTTCCGGGGGTTGTCCCCACCGCGATCCGGGTGGCGACGGGATGGGGCGGGTAGCCGGGGAGGAGGAGGCTGCTGGCATGATCGAGGCCGAGATGACCACCGACACCCAGCGGCGACGCCGCGGCTACGGCGCCCTCTGGGCGGCGACGCCGCGGGAGACGCTGTACCTGATCGCGGTGTTCCCGGTGATGGTGGTCGGCTTCGGCCTCACGATCGGGCTCTTCTCCGCCGGTGTCGGAACGCTCGCGACCTTCTTCATCGGCATCCTGTTCCTCATCGCCTGCCTGTACGTCGCACGGGGCATCGGCACGGTCGATCTGGCCCTGCTCGAGGTGGCCGGCCGGCCGCGCATCCGCCGCCCCGACTGGAAGGACGACCAGGCCCGCACCGGCTTCTTCGGCTGGGTGCGCGCCGTGCTCGGCAACGGCCACTACTGGCTGTACACGCTGCACTCGGGGCTCATCGGCTTCGTCGTGTCGACGGTCTCGTTCACCATCACGGTGACCTGGTTCGCTGTCGCGCTCGGTGGCCTCACCGCCTGGATCTGGTACCCGTTCATCCCGGATGCGGACCGCGGCTTCTTCATCTCCGAGTGGCTGTTCTGGGCGCTGGGGCTGCCGTACGAGATCGACGGCGTGCTCGGCGACGTGCTGCTGCAGCTCGCGCTCGGCATCGTGTTCGCCCTCACATTCCCGCTCGTGACCCGTGGTCTCGTGCTGCTGCACTGGGTGATCGCGCGCGGGGTGCTGGGAGCGTTCCGCTCCGAGGCGCTCGAGCAGCGGGTGACGACGCTCGCCCAGCAGCAGGACGCCGCCCAGTCGGCCGAGGGTCACTCGCTGCGCCGCCTCGAGCGGGACATCCACGACGGGCCGCAGCAGCGCCTGGTGCGGCTGCAGATGGATCTCGCCGCCGCCGAACGCCAGCTCGACGCCGACCCCGATCGCGCCCGGATCCTCATCGCCGAGGCGATGCAGCAGTCGAAGGATGCGCTGGAGGAGCTGCGCGCCCTGTCGCGGGGCTTCGCGCCGCCCATCCTGCTCGACCGCGGTCTCGTCGCCGCGCTCGAATCGGCGGCGATCCGCAACCCCGTGCCGACCCGCGTGGTCGACGGGATGCCGGAGGGCCTGCGTCTGCCGACCGAGCTGGAGCGCAACGCCTACTTCATCGCCATCGAGGCCATCACCAACGCGGTCAAGCACGCGGGGGCGAGCGACATCGAGGTCCGCGTGTCGACGGATGCCGGGGGCGCGCTGCAGCTGACGGTCACCGACGACGGGGCGGGCGGCGCCGTCTCCACACCCGGTCACGGCATCGCCGGCCTCGAGGATCGCGTTCGCGGCCTCGGCGGCGCCCTCGAGGTGCTGTCGCCCCCCGGCGGTCCCACCGTCGTCACCGCGCGCCTGCCGCTGCCGGCCGTCTTCTAATCTGGGGGCCATGGTGCGTGTCGTGGTGGTCGACGACTCGGTGCTGCTCCGCGAGGGGCTCATCCGGGTGCTGAACGAAGCCGGATTCGAGATCGCCGGCGCCTACGGCGACGCCGAGTCGATGCTCGCCGAGCTCGAGACCGTCGCTCCCGACCTCGCCGTGCTCGACGTGCGGATGCCGCCCACCTTCCGGGATGAGGGGGTGCGGGCTGCCATCCGCGCCCGGTCGCTGCTGCCCGAGGTCGGCATCCTGCTGCTGTCGCAGTACGTCGAGGTCGCGTACGCGCAGGAGCTGCTGTCGTCGGGTCGCGGCGGCGTCGGCTACCTGCTCAAGGACCGGGTCGCGTCGCTCGCCGAGCTGCAGGATGCCGTGCAGCGGATCGCCGCGGGCGGCACCGTGCTCGACCCCGAGGTCGTCGCGCAGCTGCTCGGACGCAGGCAGAACCCGCTCACGACGCTCACCCCGCGCGAGCTCGAGGTGCTCGCCCTCATGGCGGAGGGCCGCACCAACGCGGCCATCGCCCAGCAGCTCGTCATCGGCGTCGGCGCCGTCGAGAAGAACGTCACCGCCATCTTCCAGAAGCTCTCGCTCGAGGACTCCGGCAGCGACCACCGGCGCGTGCTCGCCGTGCTCGCCTGGCTGCAGTCAGCGCAGAGCTGACCACCGCGACGCGACCGCCCGGACATCGCGGATGCGGCGCTCGACCGTGAAGCCCAGGAACAGGATGACGGCGCCGCCGACCACGGCCCACACCCACCACTCCGTCGACTCGTAGATCGCCCTCAGCTGCGGCGCGAACGTGCGAGCACCGTGCACGAGCACGATCACCGACCCGAGCAGCAGCGGCGCCTGCATCTTCAGCAGCGCACCGGCCACGATCGCCGCCACGCACACCAGGCCCAGCACCACCAGCCGCCACAGCTCGTCGTCGACGAACGTCGCGATCAGCGACGGCAGCAGCAGCACCAGCAGCCCCGGCGCCAGACACGGCCAACTGCCCGCCGCACGGTCACGGAGCAGACGGAACCCGCCGCCGACCAGCAGGGCGGCGGCGACCGGTGCGGTGGCCAGCTCGATCGGATCGGCGGCACCCCGCGCCATCGCGGCGACCGCCGCGACCAGGGCGAGACCCGCCGCCCACCAGGTCAGCACGGGCCCGAAGGGGGCGGCGCGGCGGTGCACGCCCACGACGTGGAGGGCGCCCAGCGCGAGCAGCACGCCGACGACGCGCACAGCGCCGTCCGCGCCGAACGCCGCGATCTCGATCACGGTCAGTGCGGTCGTCGTCGCGACGAGCGTCCACTCCGCGACCCTGGACCGCGTCGCGTCGCCGAGCCCCGCCTGGCCGATGACCGCGACCAGCAGCACGGCGAAGGTGGCCGCGATCCAGCCGTCGACGTCGACGCCGTCGATCACCAGGGTCGACGCGTGACCTGCGCCGGCGATCAGCACACCCGCCGCCGCGACCCCCGCCGTCACGTCCAGATACGGCCGCGCTCCGGCAGGGCCGCGCAGCCATGACGCCGCCAGCACGAGCGCGGCCGCGACCGCGAACACCACCCACACCCGCACCTCGCCGCGAGCGGCCCCGGCGAGCGCCGACGGCAGCATCCCGATCGCCAGGGCGCCCAGCACCACGAACGGCGCGACCATCGACGCCGGCGACGCCCGATGGATGCCGAGCGCCACCAGCAGCAGTGCGCCCGCCAGGGGCAGGGTGTACGGCTCCACCGCCGTGAACCCGTCGTCCCACAGGCGCGTCCACAGCCCGGCCGTCGCCAGCGCGAGTGCGACCCAGCCGAGCTGCCGGCGGCGCGACGCCGAACCGAACAGGCCGGTCGGGGCGACCGCCATCAGCAACACGGCCACCGCCGTTGCCACGAGCACCAGCCACAGCGCCGACGGGTACTCGACCGCAGCCCAGAGCAACGCCCAGGCGGCGGTCGCGGCGGCACCGGCATCCCACGCCCACCTCGATTCCGTGCGACGCAGCAGCGCGAGCGCTGCAACGACGATCGCGGCCGCGACCGGCAGCAGGGCGGTGAGCACCACATCCGCGAACGCCGCATCGGCGCCGGCCACCAGCAGCCACGCAGCAGCCGGTGCCACCACGATCCGAGCGGCGACGCGATCGGCAGCCGGGTTCCGCGGCACCGCCCAGACGAGGGCTGCCGCCAGCACGGCACCCGCCAGCCCGACGGTGACGGGCGCGCCCGGCCACGCGAACTGCGACCCGAGGTCGAGAGCGAGGGCACCGAGCGCGAGCAGCGCGCCACCGCCCGCAAGACGGAACACCACGACACGATCGACAGCGGCCGCCGAGCGCCACAGCCCGGCCGCGAGCACCAGCAGGGCACCCAGCAGCACGACGGCGCGCAACGCCTGCACGACGGGGGCCTCCCCACCCGGCAGCTGCGCGAACTCGACCCCGACACCGGCCGCGGCGCCGAAGGCGACGACGATCGCGATGCCGAGCAGCACGGCGCGCGGGGCCGCGGCGGACACCACGCGTCGAGCCGCGATCGAGAGCAGGATCGCGCTGGCGGACCCCAGCCACCACAGGTCGTCGATCGCCCACGACGTGACGTAGCCGAGCAGGAGCGCGCTCGCAGCGGCGAGTGCGATCACCCCTCGCGCCCCGAGGTCGCGGAGCCGCGACCACAGCAGCGCGCCGACCCCGGCGGTGGCGAGCAGCAACCACGCGGTCATCGTCCAGAACAGGGTGCCGGTCACCGGTGCCGCGAGCACCGCGAGCGCGGAGCCCGCCGCGAGCAGCGGCACCCGTCGTGCGAGCAGCAGCCGCTGCAGGGCCCACGCAGCCGTGACGAGCACCACGACGACGGCGAGCGCGAGCAGCGCCGCGAGCGTGCCGACACCGACGTCGGTCGGCTCGCGCAGCGATGTGCCCCACGGGCCCGAGTCCGCCGCCGACGAGGCGACCCGCAGCGTGAGGATCACCGCCGAGACGGCTGGCAGGAGC
>DATMVL010000129.1:0-2545 GCA_035563175.1 Rhodoglobus sp.
CGGCGCGGGTGACGCTCACCCACGGGACGACCGGGACACCGGCGGCCTTCAGCACGCTCTTGGTCGTGTGCTTGTCCATGCCGATCGCCGACATCAGCAGCCCCGCACCCACGTAGGGCAGGTCGAGCAGCTCGAGGAAGCCCTGGATGGTGCCGTCCTCGCCGAAGCGGCCGTGCAGGATCGGAAAGACCACGTCGACGTCGCCGAGGGAGCGCTCGCCCTCGCCGTCGCGCACGCGCAGCTCGCGGGAGCGCGCCGATTCCGGCCACAGGATGCGGGTGCCGTTGTCGACGACCTCCGGCAGATGCCCGGGGTCGAGGGAGAACTTCGCCGGGTCGTCGTCTTCGAGGACGAACGCCCCGTCGCGGGTGATCCCGACCGGGATCACCCGGAAGCGCTCACGATCGATCGCGCGGAGCACTCCCCCCGCCGTCGCGGAGCTGATCGAGTGCTCGCTGGAACGCCCGCCGAAGAGCACCGCCACCGCCGCCTTTTCCATTCTGCGTCCTCTCGCCCTGGGGCTGGTCGTCGTCGGTGGTCAGGTGCGGGGCGATGTCCCGGGGGTTCATCGTGCCGTCGAGCACCATCTTGACCTGTTCCACGATCGGCATCTGCACGCCGGCCTCACGGGCCAGCTGCAGGACCGGGGCGACGGATGCCAGCCCCTCCGCGGTCTGGTTCATCTGCTTCACGACGTCCTGGAAGCCGTAGCCCTGGCCGAGGAGCCGCCCCGCGGTGTTGTTGCGACTGAGCGGGGACTGGCAGGTGGCGATCAGGTCGCCGAGGCCGGCGAGCCCCTGCAGCGTCTCGGCCTGAGCGCCCTGGGCGACGGCGAAGTCGGTCATCTCGACGAGCCCGCGGGTGATGATGGAGGCCTTGGTGTTCTCGCCGTAGCCGACGCCGTCGACGATGCCGATCGCGACGGCGATCAGGTTCTTCAGCACACCGCCGAACTCGGTCCCGATGACGTCGGTGTTCACGAACGAGCGGAAGTAGGTGTTGCGGGCGCGCCGCGCGACGGCCTCCGCCGTCTCCGGGCTCCGCGACGAGATGACGGCGGCTGTCGGCTGCTCGCGGGCGATCTCCAGCGCGAGGTTCGGACCGGAGGCGACGGCGATGCGGGCCGGGTCTATCGCGAGCTCCTGCTCGATGACCTGGCTCATGCGCAGGCCGCTTCGCCGCTCCACGCCCTTCATGAGCGAGACGACGGGCACGTCGACGGATGCCAGCAGCGGCCGCACCGCTTTGAGGTTCTCCCGCAGGGCCTGGCTCGAGATGGCGAGGTACACCTGCGTGGCGCCCTCGAGCGCCTCGGAGAGATGACTCGTGGCGGACATGGATCGGGGCAGATTCACCCCCGGGAGGTACTCGCTGTTGCGCTTGCCCTCGGAGATCTCCTGCGCGAGCTCGGCGCGGCGCGCCCACATCGTCACGGTCGCGCCGCCGTCGGCGAGGACCTTGCCGAAGGTGGTGCCCCAGCTGCCGGCCCCGAGCACCGCCACCCGCGGCGGGGCGGAATCGAGCTTACGGATCAAGGCGCCCCGTCTCCTTCTGCCCGTGGTCGGCGGGGTTCCAGCGCTCCGTCGGCGGGGTCTCCCCCCGCAGCTCCCCCAGCAGGCCCGCGATGCGCGCCATGATGGCATCCGTCGCGCCGATGAGCGCCCCGGGCGACGTGCTGCCGGCGTACGCCGAGAGATCCACGGGCTCGCCGAACCTCACCTGGACGCGGCGACGCGGCGGCCAGAGGCGCAGACGGCCGTAGCGGGGCATGA
This sequence comes from Rhodoglobus sp., assembly GCA_035563175.1. Lineage (GTDB taxonomy): Bacteria > Actinomycetota > Actinomycetes > Actinomycetales > Microbacteriaceae > Rhodoglobus. The sequence goes on from DATMVL010000129.1 coordinate 1,773, forward strand.
TCTGCTGCACGCCCCACGTCGCGACGGGGATGACCGGCAGGTCGCCGAGGAGGGCGAGGCGCGCGGCGCCGGTCTTGCCGCGCATGGGCCACATGCCCGGCTCGCGGGTCAGCGACCCCTCCGGGTAGACGATGACGCCGCGACCGTCGGAGGCGAGGGACTGGGACTGCACGAGCGTCTGCTTCGCGGCGGATGCCGAGGAGGCGCGGGCGACGGGGACCATGCCGAGCGAGCGCAGCAGGAAGCCCAGCACCGGCACGCGGAAGAGGCTCTCCTTGGCCATGAAGCGGGGGGCGCGCCCCAGCCGCCAGGTGGCGACCGCCACGACGAGCGGGTCGAACTCGCTGTAGTGGTTCGGGGCGAGGACGTAGGCGCCCTCCGGGGGCAGGTGCTCCCCGCCGGTGACCTCGACTCTCGCGAACCAGCCGATGAGGGGCACCGCGACCGCGGCGACCGGCCAGAAGGCCGACGGGCGACTCTTCTCCGGCGAGGACCGCCGCGGGGACGCCACCGCGCTCACCCGACGACGTCGAAGTCGGCGCCGACGGCCGTCAGCTTGTCCAGGAACTTCTCGTAGCCGCGGCGGATGATGTCCACGTTGCGCACCGTGGAGGTGCCCTCGGCGGCCAGCGCGGCGATGACGTAGCTGTACCCGCCGCGCAGGTCGGGCACGACGACGTCCGCGCCGTGCAGGGGCGTCGGCCCCGTGATGACAGCGGCCTGCTCGAGCGTGCGGCGCGCGACGCGGCGGTCGGCGCTGGCGATGCCCTCGG
>DATMVL010000130.1:0-3097 GCA_035563175.1 Rhodoglobus sp.
CGCCCAGGCCGCCGGCGTGCCGATCGTCGTCGCCGTCAACAAGGTCGACAAGGAGGGTGCCAACCCGGCGAAGGTTCGCCAGCAGCTCACCGAGTTCGGCCTCGTGGCTGAGGAGTACGGCGGCGACACGATGTTCATCGACGTGTCGGCGCTCAACAACCTCGGCATCGACAAGCTGCTGGATGCGGTGCTCCTGACCGCCGACGCCGGGCTCGACCTGCGCTCCAACCCGAACCGCGAGGCCCGCGGTGTCGCGATCGAAGCCAAGCTCGACAAGGGCCGAGGCTCCGTCGCGACCGTGCTCATCCAGTCCGGCACCCTGCGCGTCGGCGACGCCATCGTCGCCGGCACCGCGTACGGCCGAGTTCGGGCGATGATGGACGAGAACGGCGAGACCGTCGAGTACGCGGCGCCGTCGCGTCCCGTGCAGGTGCAGGGACTCTCGTCAGTGCCCCGTGCCGGCGACACGTTCCTCGTCACCGACGAGGACCGCACCGCCCGGCAGATCGCTGAGAAGCGCGAAGCCGTCGAGCGCAATGCCCAGCTGGCCAAGGCCCGCAAGCGCATCTCGCTCGAGGACTTCACCCGTTCGCTCGCCGAGGGCAAGGTCGACTCGCTCAACCTCATCATCAAGGGCGACGTCTCCGGTGCCGTCGAGGCGCTCGAGGAGGCCCTGCTCAAGATCGAGGTGGACGAGAGCGTCCAGCTGCGCATCCTGCACCGCGGTGTGGGTGCGGTCACGGCCTCGGACATCGACCTGGCCACGATCGACAACGCGATCGTGATCGGCTTCAACGTGCGACCCGACGTCAAGGCGCGCGAGCGGGCCGCTCGCGAGGGCATCGACGTGCGCTTCTACTCGGTGATCTACGCCGCGCTCGAGGACATCGAGAACTCGCTCAAGGGCATGCTCAAGCCCGAGTTCGAAGAGGTCCAGTCGGGTGTCGCCGAGATCCGCGAGGTGTTCCGGTCGAGCAAGGCCGGCAACATCGCCGGTGTGCTCGTGCGGTCCGGCACCATCACCCGCAACGCGCGGGCGCGGGTCATCCGCGACGGCGTCGTGGTGGGCGACAACCTCGCCATCGAGTCGCTGCGGCGGTTCAAGGACGACGTCACCGAGGTGCGCACCGACTTCGAAGCCGGTATCGGTCTCGGGCGGTTCAACGACATCCAGATCGGCGACGAGATCGAGACGATCGAGATGGTCGAGAAGCCGCGGAAGTAGTTCGTGGCGGGATGCGAGCCGGGGTTTCCCCTCGGCTCGCGTCCCGCACCGCCTGGAGGCGGTGCCCGCCAGGCCCGAGTCAGCGATCCGAGGGAAAACCCCGACTCGCTCCCGGGCCGGATACTTCGCTTGAGAGAGGTAGGAGAGATGGCTCAGGGGGATCGTGCCGCCAAGATGGCCGACCGGATCAAGGAGATCGTCGCGCGACGGCTCGAGAAGGGCATCCGCGACCCGCGCCTCGGCTTCGTGACCATCACCGACGTGCGCGTCACCGGTGATCTGCAGCACGCCAGCGTGTTCTTCACCGTGTACGGCTCCGACGAGGAGCGCGAGGACAGCGCCGCGGCGCTGAAAGCAGCCACCGGCATGCTCCGCAGCGAGGTCGGCAAGCAGCTCTCCGTGCGGCTCACGCCGTCGCTCGAGTTCATCCCCGACGCGCTGCCCGAGAACGCGCGGGTTCTCGACGAGCTGCTCGACCAGGCTCGCGCGCGCGACGCCGAGGTCGAGGCCCTCAAGGCCAACGCGCAGTACGCCGGCGACGCCGACCCGTACGTCAAGCCGCGCGAGCCCGAAGACGACGAGAGCTGACTCAGACCCCGCGCGGGATCACGATCCACAGCACCACGTAGGCCGGCAGGCCCACGCCGGTGAACAGCGCCGCCGCCACGGCACCGACCCGCACCAGCGTCGGATCCCAGCCGAACCGATTCGCGATCGCCAGGCACACCCCGCCGATCACCCGGCCCCGCACCGGTCGCACCAACGGTCCGTTCATCGCGATCCTCCTCACTTCAGCAACCGGGACAGCACCCGGTCGGCCAGCGGCTTCCCGCCGGTCTGGCAGGTCGGGCAGTACTGGAACGTCGAGTCGGCGAAGATCACCTCGCGCACGGTGTCGCCGCAGACCGGGCACGGCTGCCCGGTGCGGCCGTGCACCCGCAGATTCGACTTCTTCTCCGCCTTGAGCTCCGACGCCGCAAGGCCGTCAGCGCGAGCGAGGGCCGCCCGCAGCGTCGACTGCATCGCCTCGTAGAGCACGTCGACATCCGCATCCGGCATCGCCGCCGGCTTGTACGGCGACATCTTCGCCACATGCAGGATCTCGTCCGAGTACGCATTGCCGATGCCCGCGATGTTGCCCTGGTCGCGCAGCACGCCCTTCAGCTGCGACCGCCCCTTCGAGGCCAGGATGCCCGCGAGCACGTCGCGCGTGAACCCGGGTTCGAGCGGGTCGGGGCCGAGCCGTGCGACCCCCGGCACGGCGGCCGGATCGCGCACCAGGTAGAGCGCGAGGGACTTCTTCGTGCCCGCCTCCGTGACGTCGAACCCCGACCCGTCGTCCAGCACGAGTCGCGCGGCCAGCGGCCCCTTGCCCGGTCGCCCGGTGCCCTGCGGTGCCTGGTCGCGCCACCGGACCCAGCCGGCACGGGCGAGGTGGATGATCAGGTGCAGATCACCGGCGGCGATGTCGAGGAACTTGCCGTGACGGGTGACGTCGCCCACCACCGAGCCGTGCAGCGCCGAGGGCGGCGGGTCGAAGGTCTTCATCGCCGCGAACGACACCAGGTCGAGCCGGTCGACCGCGCGTCCGCGCAGCCGCGACCCGAGGTCGGTCGCGAGCGCCTGCACTTCGGGGAGCTCGGGCATGCCACCACGGTAGCGCCGTGCGCCGTCAGGAGGGGAGGGCGTAGCCCTCGTCGGTGAGCGCCACCAGGCCGTCGGCGATCAGGCCGGCGAGCGCGCGCTCGCGCTGCGCGGCATCCGGCCACTCCGGCAGCAGCTCCGGCAGCGGCGTCTCGCTGGCGCGCAGCTCGCGCAGCAGCAGGCCGCGCACCTGCCGGTCGGAGCCCTCGAACCGCGCTTGCCGCGCGG
>DATMVL010000131.1:0-4701 GCA_035563175.1 Rhodoglobus sp.
GGATTGGAGCGACGGGATGTCCGCCAGCCTGCGGGCAGGGCTCGCCGCGACGACGGGCCCGGTCTGCATCACGCTGGTGGACCTGCCGGGCCTGCCGGCATCCGTCGTCGCCCGGGTGCTGGCGACCGGCGCGCTCGCGCAGGCGAGCTACGGCGGGCGTCCCGGGCATCCCGTGCTCGTCCCGGCCGAGCACGTCGCGCCGCTCGCCGCGTCGCTGCACGGCGACAGCGGCGCGCGCGCCTACCTGGCCGCGCACGATGTCTCCCGTGTCGAGTGCAGCGACCTGTGGCACGGCGACGACCGCGACCACTAGCCTGGCGGCGAACCCGACCGGAGGAGCCGCCATGGCCGCCATCTCAGTCTCCCGCCGCGCCGCCGCCGGCATCGCCCTGATCGTCGCCGGGGCGCTGTTCCTGCTCTCGGCGCTGCTGCCGATCGCCGGCATCCCGGCGCCGTGGTTCGGCGCGCTCGCCGACCTCGCGCTGGCAGCCGGCTATGTGATCCTGGCGATCGGAGCAGTGAACAGCATCGCGGCGAAGACCTCGCTCTTCGCCGCCGCCGTGGGATGGGTCCTGCTCGCACTCGCCGGCATCGGGCAGGGGCTGCCCTCGGTGCTCGTGGCCGCCGCCGTGCTGGTCGCCGCACTCGGCGGCGTCGTCGGCGCGATCGTCATCGTGGTCGGCAAGGAGATCGCGGACACGCCGGCGATCGTCTTCGCCGTCGCCACGGTGATCGGCGCGGTGATGCTGCTCGTGCCGCTCGGCGTGCTCACGGTGGTGCTGTTCGGCGCGGCGCTGATCGCGACCGGTGTGCTGTTCCGGCTCAAGGAGAGCCGCTGGCGGCGCCGCCGCTGACCGCGGTCTCGGCCGCCCGCCAGGCGAGCGTGGCGCACCGCGCCCGCAACGGGAACCGGCCGATCCCGGCGAATGCGGCGAGGTCGCCCTCGACCGGTTCGCCGTCGGGCAGCACCGACGCGAGGTAGGCCTCGCGCAGCCGCTCGAAGTCGGCGAGCGTGAAGGTGCCGAGCGCCGAAGCCGCCGCCATCGACACGGTGCAGCCGTTGCCCTCCCAGGTGAACGACTCCCCCGACAGCCGGACGGTGACGGCGTCGCCGCACGACGGGCTGAACTCCGAGCCCTCGCCGTCGAAGTCCGCCGCGAGGCCGTGGCCGTGGCGAGCGCGGTGCAGGTCCTCGATCACCAGCTGGCGCATCCGATCGTCCATCAGCGCGTCCGGGCCAGCTCCCGCACCGTCGCCTCGTACGCGGCCAGGGCGGCCTCGACGTCGTCGGCACGCACCGACTCCTCGGGCGCGTGGCTGATGCCGCCGCCGCAGCGCAGGAACAGCATCGCCACCGGCGCGATCGCCGCCACCGCCATGCCGTCGTGCCCGGCGCGGCTCCAGAACGCGAGCGGGTCGTCGTCGCCGGTCGACCGGATGCCCGCCTCGACCGCCGCCCGCAGACCCGGGTCGCACAGCGTCGCGTCGGCCCGGTAGAGCTCATGCACGTCGAGGTCCAGTCGCCGGCGACCGGACACGTCGCGGGCGAACGCGACGATCTCGTCGACCGCCGCGTCGCGCGCGGCGTCGTCCTCGGCGCGCAGGTCGAGGCTGAACACGGCCCGACCGGGCACGACGTTGACGCCGCCGGGCTCGGCCTCGATGCGGCCGACGGTGCCGATCACGCCCCGCTCCCGCGAGACCCGCTCGACCTCGAGCACGACCTCGGCGGCACCGACCAGCGCGTCGCGGCGGCGTTCGATGCGCGCACCGCCCGCGTGCCCCGCCTGCCCGGTGAGGATGAGCTCGAACCGGCGGGCGCCCGCGATGCTGGTGACGACGGCGAGCCGGCGGTCGGCCTCCTCGAGGATCGGACCCTGCTCGATGTGCGCCTCCAGGTAGCCCACGAACTCCTCGGGCCGACGGAAGGCGCCGGGCAGGCGGGCGGGGTCGAGGCCGAAGTCGACGAACGCGTCCCTCAGCGACAGGCCCTCGGCATCCTCGAGCTCCCACCAGGCGTCGTCCCAGGTGCCCGCGAAGGCGCGGCTGCCGAGCAGCGCGTTGCCGAAGCGGGTGCCCTCCTCGTCGCTGAACGCGACGACCTCGATCGCGAACGGCAGCACCGCATCCCGCAGCCGCTCCACGACCGCGATGGCCAGCAGCACGCCGAGCATGCCGTCGTAGCGGCCGGCGTCCGGCACGGTGTCGAGGTGCGAGCCGAGCACGAGCGCGGGCAGATCGGGTTCGCGGCCCTCGCGGCGGCCGACGAGGTTGCCGGCCGCATCCTGCCAGGTCGACAGACCCGCCTGCCGCATCCAGCCGTCGACGAGGTCGTTGGCGGCGCGATGCTCCGGCGAGAGGTGCACCCGGGTGAGGTGCTCGGGCGACGACGAGATGGTGGCGAGCTCGTCGCAGCGCTCGAGGACGGTCTCAGCCCGCATAGCTGTCCAGTGCGGCGCCGACGCCGGCTCCGGCGGTGACGGGATGCCCGCCCCGGCTGAGCACCGATTCGAGCGCCGCCAGCGTGGTCAGCACCGCATCGCGGCGCGCGTTGTAGCCCATGGTGCCGATGCGCCACACGCGGCCGTGCAGCGGGCCGAACGAGGTGCCGATCTCGATGCCGAAGTCGTGCAGCATGGTCGCCCGGGCGCCGTCGCCGTCGATGCCGTCCGGGATGAACACGCCGACGACGTTGTGCATGCGCACCGACTGGTCGCCGAACAGCTGCAGTCCGAGCGCCTGGAGGCCGGCGGCCATCGCGGCGCCGTGCAGCTCGTGCCGCGCCCACGCGTGCTCGAGGCCCTCTTCGAGCAGCAGCCGGGCGCACTCGCGTGCGGCGTAGAGCATGCTCGTGGCCTCGGTGTGGTGGTTGAGCCGCTTGGGGCCCCAGTAGTCGAGGATCTGCGCCAGGTCGAGGTAATTGGAGCGGATGCGGTCCTCCCGCACCGGGTCGCCCTCGGCGCGGATGCCGGCCTCGATGGACTTCCGCGCGTCGATGAGCTCGACCGCGCGGGGCGACAGCGTGACGGGTGCGCTGCCCGAGGGTCCGGCGAGGCACTTCTGCAGGCCGGACGTCGCGATGTCGACGCCCCAGGCATCCGTCTCGAACGGGTTGCCGCCGAGCGAAGCCGTCGTGTCGGTGTACAGCAGCGCGCCGTACCGCTGCGCGAGGTCGCCGAGCTCGTCGAGGGGCTGCGCCACGGTCGTGGAGGTGTCGCCGTGCACGACCGCCAGCAGCTTCGGCTGCACGGTGCGCAGCGCATCCTCGATCTCCTTGGGGGTGAACACGGTGCCCCACTCGCGTTCGAGCACGTGCACCTCGGCGCCGCAGCGCTCGGCGATCTCGCGCAGCAGGTGCCCGAAGCGGCCGAAGATGGGCACGAGCACCCTGTCTCCCGGGTGCAGCAGCGACACGAACGCGGCCTCGATGCCGGCTCGCGAGGTGCCGTCGACGAGCAGCGTCGCCTCGTTCGCGGTGCGGAAGACGCCGCGGTACAACTCCATGGTCTCGGTCATGGTCGCCGTCATGTACGGGTCGTACTGGCCGACCAGCTGCGCCGACATCGCCCGCAGCACGCGCGGGTCGGCCGTGATCGGGCCGGGGCCCATGAGCAGGCGCGCGGGCGGGTTGATCGGCTCGGTCATGGGCACCATGCTACGAGCGCCATGTTCCGGGCCGGTTACGCGATCAGCGACCCCGCGAGGTCGATGAGGGCGAGGTCGCTGCCGCGGGGGCCGACCAGCGAGACGCCGACCGGCGCGGGCAGCAGGGCGCCGGGTTGCGGCACCGACAGCAGCGGCACGCTGATCGCCGGCCGCCCGGTGATGCCGGCGATGCAGGTCAGCCGCAGGGTGTTCGCCCGGGTGCGTTCGATGAGCTGCGGGTCAGCCGTGACGGTCGGAGCGGTCGAGGATGCCGCCGGCAGCACCAGCACCCGGTCGCCGAGCAGGTCGTCGAGCCGGTTCCTCGCGGCGGCGAGCGCCTCCCGTCCCCGTGCGGCCTGGTCCGCGGTCACCGCGGCGGCGAGCGCGAACCGGCCCGCGACATCGTCGCCGAGGGCGCCCGGGTGCGCCTTGATCCACGCGCCGTGCTGCGCCCACGCCTCGGACTGCTGCACGGTGCGGAACGTCGCGAACAGCTCGTCGACGCCCCCGATGGCGATCGGGTCGAGGTCGGCCCAGGCGTCGAACGCGTCGTGCACGTCGGATTCCACGAACGCCAGCAGCTCGGGTGCCGCGACGAGCGAGCCGGTGCCGACCCCCCCAGGAAGCGTGGCCGCGGCGGCCGCCCGCAGCGTCGCCACGTCCCGGGTGAGCCAGCCGACGGTGTCGAAGGATGCGGCGAGCGGCAGCACGCCGTCGACCGGTACCGCGCCATGCGTGGTCCGCAGGCCCCACAGCCCCTGGTACGACGCCGGCACCCGGATCGAGCCGGCCGTGTCGGTGCCGAGTCCGATGGAGGCCTGCCCGAGCGCGACGGCGGATGCGGGCCCGCTCGATGAGCCGCCGGGCACGCCACCGAGCACGGCGGGGTTCGGCGGCGTGCCGTAGTGCGGGTTGCGCCCGGCGATCGAGTACGCGAACTCGTCGGTGCGGGCGATGCCGGCGATGTCGGCTCCGGCGTCCAGCAGCGCCTGCACGGCGGGTGCGGTGCGGCCCGCGGGCGCCGCCTCCGCGAGCCAGGCGGGCACGCCGGCACCG
>DATMVL010000132.1:0-2606 GCA_035563175.1 Rhodoglobus sp.
GCGGTTTCCACGCCATCGACGCCGCCCAGGGCTGGTCGGCGGCCGCCGACGCGGAACGCGCCACCATCGACGGCCCACTGCCCCCGGGCTGGACCCCGCGCCGCTGACCCGCGACTATCAATTCGAAGGACCGTCCTTCGAATCGATAGCCGGCCGGGAAGCGGCGCGTGCCCCTTCCGGAATGACGGATCGCCGCGGCCGCCTCCCGGTGCCCGTCCAACGGAGCCGCCGCCGAGCGCGAGTTCTCCGTCATTCGGAAGGTGGCGCGGGCGAGCGGACCCTGCCCGGCGCCCGGCGGTGTCCGGCAGGATGGGCGCATGACCGAGCGCCTCATGCTGCTGGACACCGCATCCCTCTACTTCCGCGCGTTCTACGGTCTGCCCGACACCCTCAAGGCACCGGACGGCACCCCGGTGAACGCGGTGCGCGGACTGCTCGAGTTCATCGCGAAGCTCGTCACCGACTACCAGCCGACCCGGCTCGTCGCCTGCTGGGACGACGACTGGCGGCCGCAGTGGCGGGTCGACCTGATCCCGAGCTACAAGACGCACCGCGTCGCCGCCGAGGTCGAAGTGGCCCCTGACGTCGAGGTCGTGCCCGACCCGCTCACGGTGCAGGTGCCGGTGATCCGCGAGGTGCTCGCCGCGCTGCACGTGCCGATCGTGGGCGCGGCCGAGCACGAGGCCGACGACGTGATCGGCACGATGGCCTCGACTGCGCGGATGCCCGTCGACGTCGTCACCGGCGACCGCGACCTGTTCCAGCTCATCGACGATGAGCGCGACGTCCGCGTGATCTACACCGGACGCGGCATGAGCAATCTCGAGGTGCTCACCGGCGAGTCGCTGGTGGCGAAGTACGGCATCCGCCCGGACCAGTACGCGGACTTCGCGGCGATGCGGGGCGACGCCTCGGACGGGCTGCCGGGTGTCGCCGGTGTCGGGGAGAAGACGGCGGCGACTCTGCTCGCCACCTACGGCGATCTCGACGGCATCGTCGCGGCCGCGGCGGATCCGGCGTCCGCGCTGGCGCCGGGCGTGCGGGCGAAGCTGCTCGCTGCCGCCGACTACCTCCTGGTGGCGCCGCGCGTCGTCGGAGTCGTGCGCGACCTGCCGCTGCCGGAGGTTGACGGCGCGATCGGCGCTCCCGACGAGGCCGCGATCACCGCGCTCGCACAGCAATGGGGGCTGGGCGAGCCGGCGAAGCGGGCTATCGCCGCCCTGACGCGAGCGTGACCGGCACCGGCCCCAGCTTGTCGTCGAAGAAGGTCAGCACCCGCTCGAGCATGGCGTCGTCGAGCATCGACGCGGCGTGCAGCCGGCCCTCGAGGGTCACGTAGGTCGTGTCGACGCCCGCGTCGCGCAGCGCCGCGACGAACCCGTCGGACTGCGAGATCGGAATGAACTCCTCAGTGGAGTGCGCCACGAAGAACGGCGGATCCGTCGGGTCGATCTGCCCGGCGGGGGAGGCGAGCGCGGCGGCCGGGCAGTCCGCGTAGTCGCGGCAGCCGAGGAACTCGAGGATGTCCGACTCGAGCAGCGGCTCGGCGTTCATCGGTCCGTGGAGATCCACCGGCGCCGAGAGCTCGACCACGGCGGCGACGCGCGTGCCGCTGGTCCAGTCGCCCTCGCCGGAGGTGCCGACCAGCGACACCAGGTGGCCGCCCGCCGAGGCGCCGAAGAGCCCGATGCGCTCGGGGTCGACGCCGTACCGCTCCACACGGTCGGGGTCGCGCATCCAGCGGACCGCCGCCTCGACGTCCTCCAGCGGCGCCGGGAACGACACCGCGGGCGCCAGCCGGTAGTCGATGGATGCCGCGATGTAGCCGTTGCGCGCGAACCACTGGCACATCGCCCGCCAGCTCACGTTGTCCTTCTCGCCGCGGCGCCAGCTGCCGCCGTGCACCAGGATCACCGCCGGCCGCGGCTGCACCGAGGTGGGCGGCACGCCCTCGACGTTGCGGTCGCCCTGGGTGGCCGGCTGCTCGGGCAGGCACAGGTCGAGCTTCTGCAGCTCGTCGCCGCCGGGCACGTACGCGACATCCTCGACCACCGGGATGTCCGGGTCCGTGGCCAACTGCGGGTACACCGGCTGCGCGGTCGGCTCCACCCGCACCGAGTCGTCACCCGTCGGCGCGCACGCGGAGAGCAGCAGCACAGCCGCCACAAGGGCGGCCGCGATAGGCCTCGGGTTCACGCCGATCACCCTAACCGCACACACGCGTGACGTCGCTCTGGCGCTCGCCGGGGCCGTCGTGTAGTGTCGATCGGTCGGCTCAAGACGGCGCGGTGTTCCCGCGCGTGCAGTACTTGTAGGTCTTGCGGGCCGGTTCGCCAGTGGAATCCCATGGCGACGATCACGACTGTGATGGCCCCGGCCAGCGACTGCCCGGGTTCGTGAGCGCGTTCGCGCGCTCGACATGACGGCTGAACCCCACTCAGAGAGCACCATGCCCAAGAACGACCGTTTCTCCGCGCCCCGCACCGGCGGCGCTCCCCGAACCGCGACCGGCAAGCCCGGCTCGCGCAGCCCGAAGCACCGCGGCCACCGCCCCGAGGAGGCCGGCGCCGCGGCACCCAAGAAGCGCTGGACCGCCGAGGACCGCG
>DATMVL010000133.1:0-6342 GCA_035563175.1 Rhodoglobus sp.
CACGCCCAGCACGCCGGCGCCCGCCGCGAGCCCGGCGACCGCCGTCACCCCGGAGAGCAGCAGCGGCGCGCTCGCCGTGCCGATCCCGCCGGTGAACCGCCAGGCGCCGAGGAACGGCGCCGGGTCCGACGGGTCGGCGAGATCCGCCCCGAGCGTCATCAGGATGCCGCTGCCCAGACCGTTCGCGACGGCCAGCAGCAGCGCGGCGGCCACGAACCACGTGGTGGCCGAGCCGAGGTCGTGGGTGAACGCGAGCACCAGGTGCCCGGCACCGAGGCCGATCATCGAGGGGAGGGCGCTCCAGAGCCTGCCCCAGCGGTCCATGATCGCGCCGCTGGTGTAGAACAGCGCGAAGTCCACCCCGCCGGCGATGCCGATCACGACCGCGGTGGTGACCTCGTCGACGCCGACGCTCACCGCCCACAGCGGCAGGATGACCTGCCGGCTGGCCCGCAGCCCGCCGATCAGGGCGGCGCCCGACCCGAGTCGCACGAGCACGCCGCGGTTGCGACGGATCGTGGGGAACAGCCCGTGCGTCTCGCGCTCGACCAGCGCGCGTCCGCCGCGCACCTGCCCGAAGGTGCGCTCCGGGTCGGGCAGCACGAGCAGGATGAGCGCGGCGCCCGCGCAGGCGACGACGTGCACCCAGAACGCGATCGCCGGGGTGCCGACGAGGTGCAGCAGCACGGCGGTGATGAACGGACCGACGAAGAAGCCGAACCGGAACGTGCCCCCGAGCGTCGACAGCGCGCGGGCGCGGTAGGCGCGCGGCACGAAGCTGGTGAGGAAGGCGTGCCGCGCCAGCCCGAACACGGCGGTCGCCAGCCCGATGAGGAACACCCCCGCGCCGAGCACCGCCGGATGCCCGGCGAGCAGGCACAGCACCAGGCCGGCGATGCTCAGGATGCTCCCGCCGATCATCGCCGGACGCTCGCCCACGCGCGCGATGATCGGCCCGCTGGGGATGTTGCCGATCAGCTCGCCGACGGTGAGGGCTCCGGCCACCACCCCTGCCACGGCCAGCGTCGCGCCGAGGTCGTCGGCCACCAGCGGGATCACCGGCAGCAGCGCGCCCTCGCCGATCGAGAACAGGATGGTCGGCAGCAGCACCGGCAGCGCGATGGACCGCCACCGGAACGGCGGGGGCTGCGCGGTCACCATCCCGAGCGTACGCGGCCCCGCCGGTAGGCTTGTCGGGCTATGGATGAACTCGACTTCTCCGAGGAGATCGCGGCGCTGCGCTCGACCTTCGCCGACATCCGCTCCGTGGTCGGCGTCGAGCGCCTGCAGGCCGAGATCGAGCGGCTCAGCGAGCAGGCCGGAGCGCCCGACCTGTGGGACGACCCGGAGAGCGCGCAGAAGGTGACCAGCGCGCTCAGCCACCGGCAGTCCGAGCTCGCCCGCATCACCAGCATCGAGTCGCGGCTCGACGACCTCGAGATCATGGTCGAGCTCGTCAACGAGGAGCAGGACGCCGGTGCCGCCGCCGACGCCCGTGACGAGCTCGCGGCCATCCGCAAGACCATCGGCGACCTCGAGGTGCAGACGCTGCTCGACGGCGAGTACGACGAGCGCCCCGCCGTCGTGACGATCCGCGCCGGCGCCGGCGGCGTCGACGCGTCGGATTTCGCCGAGATGCTCATGCGCATGTATCTGCGCTGGGCCGAGAAGCACAAGTACGGCGTGACCGTGATGGACACCAGCTACGCGGAGGAGGCGGGCATCAAGTCGGCGACCTTCGAGATCGACGCGCCCTATGCCTTCGGCACGCTCAGCGTGGAGGCGGGCACCCACCGTCTGGTGCGGATGTCGCCCTTCGGGGCCGCAGGCAAGCGCCAGACGAGCTTCGCCGCGGTCGAGATCATCCCGCTGATGGAGGAGACCGAGGCGATCGAGATCCCGGAGAACGACATCCGCGTCGATGTGTTCCGCTCCAGCGGCCCGGGCGGGCAGTCGGTCAACACGACCGACTCCGCGGTGCGCCTCACGCACATCCCGACCGGCACGGTCGTCTCGATGCAGAACGAGAAGAGCCAGATCCAGAACCGAGCCGCCGCGATGCGGGTGCTGCAGTCGCGGCTCCTGATCCTGCAGAAGGAGCAGGAGGCGGCGGTCAAGAAGGATCTCGCCGGCACCATCACCGCCAGCTGGGGCGACCAGATGCGCTCCTACGTGCTCGCGCCGTACCAGATGGTCAAGGACCTGCGCACGGAGTACGAGGAGGGCAACCCCTCGAAGGTGTTCGACGGCGACCTGGACGGGTTCATCGCCGCCGGCATCAAGTGGCGCAAGCGCAAGACCGACGACTAGTCCTCCGCGGGCGGTGCCGGCTGCGGCTGCATCGCCGCGAGCACCGCGGCGAGCTCCTGCATCGCCGGTGAGCCGAACACGTCGCCGTCGATCGCGGCCACCCGCACCGCGGCGCGCTCGTAGGCTGCGGCACCCGCCTCGGTGGCGGTGAGCTGCGGCGGGCGACCGGCCGACCGCACGTAGCCGGAGGCGATGAGGCCGCGCACCAGGGCATCCGAATCGGGCACCGACCGCGACAAGGTCGCCGGCGCCAGGCCCGTCGATTCCACGAGCCGCCCCAGGATGCCGAACTTGCGCAGCGTGAGCCCCACCGGTTCCAGCGCGACCGCCAGCCGCACCTCGGCATCCCGCGCGACGGTGACGAGCGCGATCGTCGGGCTGAACGGCGATTCCTGCGGCATCCTCCGACGGTAGCGGCTTACGCTGACGCCGATGATCCGCTTCGACCAGGTGACCAAGTCCTATCCGGGCACGACGCGTCCCGCGCTCAACTCGGTGACGCTCGAGGTGCTCAAGGGCGAGTTCGTGTTCCTCGTCGGCGCCTCCGGCTCGGGCAAGTCGAGCTTCCTGCGCCTGATCCTGCGCGAGGAGACGCCGACCAAGGGCGACATCCATGTGCTCGGTCAGAAGCTCGGCACCATGCCGAACCGCAAGGTGCCGTACTTCCGCCGCAACCTCGGCGTGGTGTTCCAGGACTTCCGGCTGCTGCCCAACAAGACCGTCTTCGACAACGTCGCGTTCACGCTGCAGGTGATCGGCAAGAGCCGCGGCTTCATCCAGGAGGCCGTGCCCGACGCGCTCAAGATGGTGGGGCTCGCGGGCAAGTCCAACCGCTTCCCGCACGAGCTGTCGGGCGGTGAGCAGCAGCGCGTCGCGATCGCACGCGCCGTGGTCAACAAGCCGGCCATCCTGCTCGCCGACGAGCCCACGGGCAACCTCGACCCGGCCACCAGCGCCGGCATCATGACCCTGCTCGAGCGCATCAATCTGGGCGGCACCACCGTGCTCATGGCCACCCACGACGCCGGCATCGTCGACCAGATGCAGCGCCGCGTGATCGAGCTCGTCACCGGGCAGATCGTGCGCGACGAGCGGCAGGGCGGCTACCAGACCTCGGCGATCCCGGTGATGAACCGATGAGGCTCGGGCTCATCCTCGGCGAGGTCGGCAACGGCCTGCGCCGCAACGTCTCCATGGTGATCTCGGTCATCCTGGTCACCTTCATCTCGCTCACGTTCGTGGGTGCGGCGATCCTGTTGCAGTTCCAGATCGCCCAGATGAAGGGCTACTGGTACGACCGGGCCCAGGTCGCGGTGTACATGTGCACCGCCGTCGACACCAGCGGCAACTGCACCCAGACCGAGGCCACGCCCGAGCAGATCGCCGGCGTCGAGGCGGCGCTGCAGTCCGAGACGCTCGCGCCGTACATCGAACGCTACGAGTACGAGACCCATCAGCAGGCGTACGACAACTTCCAGGTGCAGTTCGCCGACAGCCCGCTGCGCGACTTCGTCACCCCCGAGACCCTCAACGAGAGCTTCCGGGTGAACCTGATCGACCCGTCGGATGCCGACATCCTGATCGAGAGCCTGTCCGGTCAGGCGGGGGTCGAGTCCGTGCAGGATCAGCGCGGCTACCTCGACCAGATCTTCTCCGTGCTGAACGCGGCCTCCGTCACCGCGGTCGGCGTCGCGGCGCTGATGCTCATCGCCGCCGTGCTGCTCATCGCCACCACGATCCGACTGAGCGCCTTCAGCCGTCGGCGCGAGCTCGGCATCATGCGGCTCGTCGGTGCGTCGAACCGGTTCATCCAGACGCCGTTCATCCTCGAGGGCGTGTTCGCGTCGCTCATCGGGTCGCTGCTGGCCGGCGGTGCGATCGTCGCGATCGTGCAGTTCTTCATCCGCGGCACGCTCGCGTCGTCGCTGCCGCAGACCACCACGCTCATCGGACTCAACGACGCGCTCGTGGTGGTGCCGATCCTGCTCGTGGTGGGCGCGGCGCTGGCCGCCGCCTCGGCGGGGGTGGCGATCTCGCGGTACCTGCGGGTCTGAGCGCGCGCCCGCCGGCCACCCGCCACCTCTCCCGGCGCCAGGAGCACGAGTGCGCGAGTGGTGCGAAAGTGCTCGTCGCTCGGCCGCGCGGCAGCACATCCGCACCACTCGGGCGCCCGCGGCGTTCTGACGCACACGCGCCGCGCCGGTGCACCCGCGAGTTGCGCGATCTCGCGCCAGTGGGTGCGCGAGTTGCGCGACTTCGCACCAGTGGGCGCGGCCCGCGATAGACTGGCGGGCTCCCGGAGCGCGAGAGGAGGTCCGTCATGCCCAGGGAACAGGGAACCAAGGTCGTCGCCAGCAACCGCAAGGCGCGGCACGACTACCTCATCGAGGACACCTACGAGGCGGGCCTCGTGCTCTCCGGCACCGAGGTGAAGTCGCTGCGCGCCGGCCGCGCCAACCTCGTCGACGGCTACGCCTACATCGACGGCGGCGAGGCCTGGCTCGATGCCGTGCACATCCCCGAGATCGCGCAGGGCTCGTGGACGAACCACCCGCCGCGCCGCAAGCGGAAGCTGCTGCTGCACAAGGAGCAGATCGTCAAGATCGCCAACCGGATCAAGGACGGCGGCTACACCCTGGTGCCGCTGTCGCTGTACTTCAGCGACGGCCGGGCCAAGGTCGAGATCGCGATCGCGCGCGGCAAGAAGGACTACGACAAGCGTCAGGCACTGCGCGAACGGCAGGACCGCCGTGAGGCCGAGCGCGCGATGGCGTCGCGCCGGCACCTGGGGGAGTAGCCCTCAGCTGGCGACGAAGCGGGCGTCGACCGTCGCCGACACCGCGATCTCCTCGGCCTTGAGGGCGAGCGCGGGCGCACCGGACTCCTTGAAGGCGACGCCCCTGGTGAGCATCGGTGACGCGGCCGGCCCGGCGCCGGAGGCGCCCTGCTCGCCGAGCATGCCGGGATCGGCGAGGGCGATGGCCTTCACCTGCCGCAGACCGATCGACTGGGCGAACACCGTCGCCTTGGCCACCGCGTCCTTCACCGCTCGCGAGCGCACCTCGGCGGTGGCGGACGTCCGCGTCGACTCGGTGAGATCCCACTCGATCGAGGCGACCACGGCATCCGGGATCTCGGCGGTGGTCTCGACCCACGCGGTGAGCTGCTCGAAATCGCGGAACTTCACCGTGAAGTCCTGCGCGGCGTGGAACACCGGCGGCAGCTGCCTGCCCTCGTCGTTCCACGGTCGCTCGGCCCACACCCGCACGGAGTCGGAGGCCCACCAGGTGACGGGGCCGGCGTCGCGGTCGTAGCGCGGCTCGACCGAGTCGCGGATCGTACCCGCCGACCGTCTCGCGCGGTCGAGCACGCCATCCCGCTTCGGCCCCCACGCGTGCACGCCGACCCGCACGATCGCCCGCTCAGCGGCGTACCAGGCCGAGTGCTCGCCCCGCACGGTGATGATGGTGTCGGTCATGCCGGTCATCCTGCCATGGCGGCGACACCCGCGAACGGGTAGAATGGAAGGCCGCTCCGGAAGGGGCGGCTTGACAACTCCACAGCGCGATAGCGATCCGCACGTCGTGCGAGCGCGGGGATGATCGGTTTCGACATCGCCTGTCTGCACACGGGAAGCGGGTCGAGGATGCAGTCTTATCTCGTTAACGATGGCTGCAAACCAATAACTGCCGATTCCAAGCGCAGTGACCTCGCTCTCGCCGCCTAGTCGCGCGTAGAGCCTTACGGTCCGTCGGTCCGGGAATGCCTCCTACCCGGGTTCCGGCGTCATCTAGGAGCGCTTGCTGCGTGGTCGCGCCTCAGGGCCGCGCGGGACTTGCACTGAGGCTGGGCCTGTCGACCTGGGTGCTCGTGCCGAGGGTCGGGGCCGAGCAGAACGCATCACGAGCTACGCCCGTAGAAGACGTGGGCTTCCAGCGATGGACGGGGGTTCGATTCCCCCCATCTCCACCATCAGATCGCTATCGCGCTGTGCAGTCTCAGCCCCGCGGTACCCGCAGGATGAGCGCGTCG
>DATMVL010000134.1:0-4388 GCA_035563175.1 Rhodoglobus sp.
GCGGCCACTACGTGTTCCGGGTGCTGCTGATAGACCGCGAGCGCCTCCTCGTCGTCGGTGAGCAGCAGAGGCGGCAGTGCCGCGCCGGCCTCCAGCCGATAGCCGCCGGATGCGCCGGGCACCGACTCGACGCGGTAGCCGAGTTCGCGCAGCCGCTCGATGTCGCGGCGCAGGGTGCGGTCGGTGACGGCGAGCCGGCGCGCCAGCTCGGGCCCCGGCCAGTGGCGGTGCGTCTGCAGCAGGTTCAGCAGCGCGAGCACCCGGCCGGTGGTCGTCGAATCGCTCATGGTGGAAGTCTCTCCCGGATCGAGGACCGCAGTTGTCCGCGATCGCTCCTACCGTGGCGGCATGTCCACTCCTCCGATCATCTCCGCCCGCGGCCTGACCAAGACGTTCACCGTCAAGAAGACCGCCGTCGAGGCCGTCGCCGACCTCGATCTCGACGTGCAGCGCGGCGAGCTCGTGGCCTTCCTCGGCCCGAACGGCGCCGGCAAGTCGACCAGTCTGCGCATGCTCACCACCCTGCTGCCGCCCACCGCGGGCTCCGCCACCGTGGCCGGCCACGACATCCGCACCGAACCGGCCGCCGTCCGCCGCCGCATCGGGTACATCGGCCAGGGCAATTCGGCCGGGCACAACCAGCGGGTGCGCGACGAGCTGCTCAGCCAGGGCGCCTTCTACGGCATGCCACGCGCCGACGCGGCCCGACGAGCCGACGAGCTCATCGAGTCGCTCGATCTCGGTGCGCTCGCCAAGCGCGGCGTGATGGGGCTCTCCGGGGGGCAGCGACGCAGGCTCGACATCGCCCTCGGCCTCATCCATGCCCCGGAGCTGCTGTTCCTCGACGAGCCCTCCACCGGGCTGGACCCGCAGAGCCGCGCGAACCTGTGGCAGCACATCCTCGACCTCCGGCGCGAGCACGGCACGACGATCTTCGTGACCACGCACTTCCTCGAGGAGGCCGACCTCTACGCCGAACGTGTGCTCGTCATGGATCACGGCCGGCTCATCGCCGACGACACCGCCGGCGAGCTGAAGACCACGCTCGCCGGCGACGTGATCACACTCGGGTTCGACAGCGACCGCGATGCTGCGGCAGCCGCCCAGCGGATCGGCGGCACCGCCGATGGCAGCATCGTCACCCTCACCGTCGACCACGGCGAACGCCGGCTGCCGCAGCTGCTGCGGGAGCTCGGCGGCGTCGTCACCGCGACGCTGCGCCAGCCGACCCTCGACGACGTGTTCCTCGCCCTGACCGGGCGGTCGCTCCGCGAGGAGTCCGTGTCCAGCACCACCGAGAACAAGGAAGAGGTCGCAGCATGACCGTCGCCACCGCAACATACAACGTCCTCGTCCGCGAGCTGCGGCCGGTCATGCGGGATCCGTTCTCGCTGATCTTCAGCCTGCTGCAGCCGATCGTGTTCCTCGGCCTGTTCGGGCCCCTTCTGGTCAGCACCTCCGGCGAGCCGGCCGGCGAGACGCTGCGCTGGTTCGTCCCGGGTGTGCTCGTCATGATCGCGCTGTTCGGTTCGGGCGTGACCGGCTCGAATCTGCTGTACGAGATGCAGACCGGGTCGCACGAGCGCACCCTGGTCGCGCCGATCCCGCGGTCGTCGCTGCTGGTCGGCCGGGCGCTGAAGGAGATGGCGCCGATCGTCGTGCAGGCGCTGGTGATCGCCCTGATCACCCTTCCGTTCGGCTTCGCGATCGATCCGGTCGGCGCGCTCGTCGGACTGGTGCTGCTGGCGATCTTCGGCCTCGGCTTCGGCTCGCTCAGCTACGCCCTGGCGCTGGCCAGCAAGAACCGCGACTGGATGTTCTGGGGCATCCAGCAGGCGACGCTGTTCCCGCTGATGATCCTGTCGGGGATGCTGCTGCCGCTCGAGAACGGACCGGCCTGGATGCAGGTGGCGGCCGCGTTCAACCCGATCAGCTACGTCGTCGCCGCCGAGCGCGCGCTCTTCGCGGGCGATCTGCTGGCGCCGGCCGTGCTGTGGGGGTTCGTCGCCGCGATCGCGCTCGCGGCGGTCGGGCTGGCGGTCGGCATCCGCGCCATCCGCAAGGCCGACTAGACGGGGTGCGCTGCCGCGCGTCGCTTGATCTCACGGGCGATGCGCGGCAGCACACGCCGCATGTACGGCGCCCAGAGCAGGCGCACGATGAGCGGCACGGCGGGAGTGCGGCCGGGCCGGGCGAGGAACGTGTACGTCCAGCGGATGCGGGTGCCGGCATCCGTGCGTTCGTACCGCCATTCCGCCATTCCGCCCGGGCGCCCCGCACGAGCATCCCGGACAGTCTGCGGAAGTCCGAGAGCTCGTGGGCGAAGAATCTCGGCGAGACCGCGTCGGTGATGGTCTCGACCACGGAGCAGCCGTCGCTCAGCAGCAGCGTGCGGGTGCGGCCCGGAGCATCCCAGGTGCCGGATGCCCCGGGTGTGCGCAATTCAGGTTGGACGGCGCCGAACTGCGTGTCGCGGGGCCCGACGCGCCGGCTCGGCGCCGTGCGGCCTGAGTTCCGAATCAGACTTGACTCGGGAGGACATCCGCGCCACCATATAACCAATTGGTAATCAAACCGAATGGTTATGGATGGATGACACCCTGAGCCCCGTCTTCGCGGCGCTCGCCGACCCCACGCGCCGGGCGTTGCTGCAGCGGCTGTCGGAGGGTGATGCGACCGTCGCGCAGCTCGCCGAGCCGTTCGCGATGAGCCAGCCCGCGATCAGCAAGCACCTCAAGGTGCTCGAGAGCGCCGGGCTCATCACGCGCAGCCGGGTCGCGACCGCGCGGTACAGCCACCTCCAGGCGGCGCGCCTGCGAGAGGCGGACGAGTGGATGCAGCACTACAAGCAGTTCTGGAACGAGGGCTTCGACAAGCTGGACGTCGCCCTCGCCGAGTACATGGCCTCCGTGGACGCGGAGCCCGAGCAGAGAGAGCACGATGAACGAGACGATTCCTGAGATCCCGGAGGCGCTCGACACCGACGTCTTCATCACCCGCGCCTTCGCGGCGCCCCGAGACGTGGTCTGGCGGTTCTTCACCGAGCCGGCGCTGCTCGCGACCTGGTTCGGGCCGTCGAGCGTGCACGTCGACCCCGCGACCGTCAAGGTCGAGCTGCACCCCGGCGGCGCGTGGGATCTCGACATGGTCGACAACGAGACCGGCGAACACTACCCGTTCCGTTCCAAGCTCACCGCGGTCATCCCGCCCGAGTACCTCGAGGGCGGCGAGGTGACCAGCGCCGAGGTCGGTCCGGCCGATCGCATCTCGCTGCGCATCTGGTTGCACGACCACGGCCCGAAGACCAGGCTGACCCTGCACCAGGGTCCGTTCACGCCGGAGTACCGCGATCTGACACGAGACGGCTGGCTGCTCTCGTTCGACAAGATCGACAACGCCATCGAGGAAGGCATCGCATGACCGGCACCGCGCTCGCTCCGAGCACCACCCGCTACGCCGTCTCGGCCGACGGCACCCGCATCGCGTACGACACCATCGGGTCGGGCCCGGTCGTCGTGATCGTCGGCGGCGCCATGAACTGGCGCGAGTTCGGCAACGCCCGCGGTCTCGCGGCGACGCTCGCGCCGCACTTCACGGTGGTGAACTACGACCGGCGCGGCCGCGGCGAGAGCGGCGACACGCAACCGTACGCGGCCGACCGCGAGTACGAGGATCTCAGCGCCGTGATCGACGCCAACGGCGGCGACGCGTACGTGGTGGGCTTCTCCTCCGGTGGCGCGCTCGCCCTGCAGGCCGCCGCGCACGGTGTGCCCATGCGCAAGGTGGTCAGCTACGAGGCGCCGTACGTGGGCGTCGACAAGAACAAGGACTACCTCGCCGACCTGTGCGCGAGGCTCGACCGCGGCGATCGGAACGGCGCAGTGGGCTACTTCATGGTCGACATGGTGGGCGGCCCGTTCTTCATGCCGCTGATGTTCAAGCTCATGCCGAAGGTGCGCCGGCAACTGGCGGGCGTCGCGCACACGCTGCCCTACGACGCCACCATCATGGGCGCCTTCGAGGCGCCGCGCGACGTGCTCGGGCGCATCGCGATCCCCGCGCTCGTGCTCGGCGGCGGCAAGGCGAAACCGAACATGACGAGAGCGGTGGCGGATGCCGCCGCCGCGATCCCGGGCTCGGTCACGAAGACGCTGCCGGGCCAGACGCACATGGTGCAGGACGACGCGATCGCACCCGAGCTGATCGCATTCCTCCGCTGAGGACGCGGCATCGCGGACAGATTCCGTCCGCGGTGCCGCGTAGCGTCGGCGACATGGAATGGAAGCTCGAACTCATCGCCGTGCCGGTCAGCGACATCGACCGCGCGAAGGACTTCTACGTCTCCATCGGCTTCAACGCCGATCACGACCACACCGTCGACGAGGACA
>DATMVL010000135.1:0-4484 GCA_035563175.1 Rhodoglobus sp.
GCGGTGGTGCTGCCGGCGAGCCGACGGCACTCGCGTGCCGACGAGGGTCGGCGGCGCGATACCACTGCGCGCAGAAGATGACGACGACGACGGCTTCGACGAGCGCGCCGGCGTAGTACATCAGCTGCGCGCCCGCCTGAACGTCGGCCGGGGCGAACCCTCCCGGCGGATGCGCGTACAGGTGCTTGGCCAGAATGCCGTGCGCGGCGATCGACACGACGAGGATCGCCGCTACGACGAACCGCGGCGTCGGATGCGGCCGCGGGTCGAGGCCGACGACGGCGGCGACGAACAGGTAGCCGGCCAGCAGCAGGTGTCCGTGGACAGCCGCGTGGACCAGCCAGCTCTCCCGCATCACGGCGAGGACCGGCGTGAGGTAGATGATCCACAGTCCTCCCGCGCTCAGAGCGAGGGCGGTCAGCGGATGCGCGACGACGCGGCCGGGAGTGCTCCTCAGCAGCCGCGACACGCGCCGCGCCGGAGCCGGGGCGAGCGTGCGCAGCGCGAGCGTGACTGGCGCTGCGAGCACGAGCAGCAGCGGCGCGATCATGCCGGCGAGCAGGTGCGTGGTCATGTGGGCGACGAAGCTCCCGTGCGCGGCGGCGGCGATAGGGCCGGTCACGGATGCCGTGGCCACCGCGATCCCCGCACACCACAGCACCGTGCGGGTAAGAGGCCAGGCGCGTCCGCGTCGCCGCGCGAGCACGACCCCGCACACGTACACCGCCATCGCCGATGCCGCGAGCGCGAGCAGCAGGGCTTCGAGTGTCGCGGCCGGTCCGGTCGCGTGCTGGTGCATGCGGGGGCCTCAGCGCTCGCCGTCCGGTGTTCCGGCGGCCTCGTGGACGGGCCTCGACCGGTGGCGCGTCCGCAGTGCCAGTACCGTCCCCACGCCGATCAAGACGAGCGCCGTCGCATTCCACACGATGTCGTAGACGAGCACGTCGTCCACGTAGCGGATCTCGTGGATGCCGAGGAGCTTGTGGTGCACCGTGCCGTCGTAGAGCTGGAACGCGCCGGCGCCGATCAGGACTCCGGCTGTCCATCTCGGCCACGACAGTCGATCCCGCCGCCGCAGATGAGCGAGCAGGAACAGCCCCGCGATGGTCGCGAACCAGCTGAGCGCGTGGAAGAACCCGTCCGACACCAGGCCGAGCTCCGTCGTGCCGAGGTCGTAGAAGTGGTGCCAGTGCAGCACCTGATGGAACACCGCCTCGTCGACGAACGCGATCGCGCCGACACCGAACAGCACTCCCGCCCACACCTCTGGCGCTGCGGATGGCCGCGGTGCGGCATCCGTCGTCCCGTCGTCCATATCGACTCCCTTCGCGAAGCGCGTCGCCCGGCAGTACACCACCGACGTCGTTCGCAGGTGAGGGGCCTTGCGCTCCCGCGCGCGACGTGCGAGCGGGTTCTGGGGGTGCTCGCGTGCCTGGAGTCAAGGGGATCCTGGAATTCACCTCGGGCGCCTATCGTCTGACCCGTGGAAGAGCGAGCTGGTGCCCGGCCCGACCACTCGGGCTTCCGTGCCGACATCCAGGGACTGCGCGCAGTCGCGGTCGGGGCGGTGCTGCTCTATCACGCGGGTCTGCCGTTCCTGCCGGGCGGATACGTCGGCGTCGACGTCTTCTTCGTGATCTCGGGCTTTCTGATCACCTCGCATCTGCTCGACCAGCTGCAGCGTCACGGCAGGCTGAGGTTCGGCGAGTTCTACGCGCGCCGCGCGCGCCGCATCCTGCCCGCCTCGTTCGTGGTCCTGATCCTCTCCGTGCTTGCGGCGCTCATCTGGTATCCGCCGCTGCTGATGCGCGACGTGTGGGCGGGCGCGGTGGCGACGGCGCTGTACGTGCCGAACTACCTCTTCGCCGCCGCCGACGCGGACTACCTCGCTGAATCCTCGTCGCCGTCGCTCTTCCAGCACTACTGGTCGCTCGGTGTCGAGGAGCAGTTCTACCTGCTGTGGCCGGCGCTGCTCGCCCTGGTGTGGGTGCTGGTCCGCTCGCGCCGCGCGCTCGTCGTGGTGCTCGTCACAGTCGTCGTGACGTCGTTTGCGCTGTGCATATGGCTGACGTCCCAGTCCCAGCCATGGGCGTTCTTCTCCCTTCCCACCCGCGCTTGGGAACTCGGCGTCGGCGGCATCGTGGCCGTATTGCTGCAGCACCGTGCCCGCGCCGTACCCGAACGCTTCGCGCCGCTGCTCGGGTGGGCGGGGATCGCGGCGGTGGCGGCATCCGTCGTCCTGTTCTCCTCCGAGACGCTCTTCCCGGGGGCGGCTGCGGCGCTCCCGGTGCTCGGGACCGCGGCCGTCATCGCGGCGGGGCAGACCGCCGGCGGCCCGACACGGATGCTGTCGACCCGCGCCATGGTCTTCGTCGGGGCGATCTCGTACTCGCTGTACCTCGTGCACTGGCCGGCGATGGTCCTGCCGGAGGCCGCGATGCCGGGGCGCCTGCCGCTGTGGGCGACGCTTCTCATCGCCGTGGTCTGCGTGCCCGTGGCGTGGCTGCTGTACAGATTCGTCGAGGATCCCGTGCGCAAGGCGCCGGTCCTCACCCGCGCCCGTGCGCGGCTGACGCTCACCGGTGCCGCGGTCGGCTCTGTCGCCTGCCTCGCCCTGGCGACGGGTGCGTACGCGCTCGCCGACAACCGTGCGCTGAACGCCGAGCGTGCGGCGGCTGAGACGGTGATCGTCGATTCGCCGCGTGGCACCGACTATGTGCCCGACAACCTCGCGCCCGAACTGCGTGAGGCGCGCGAGAGCCTGCCCGAGATCTACGACGACGGCTGCAATCGGGGTACGGGGGTGACGGATGCCGAGGGGTGCGTCTACGGCGACCCCGACGCGCCTCGTATCGTGCTGTTCGGCGACTCGCACGCGGCGCACTGGTTCCCCGCCGTCGAGGGGTTCGCGGCCGCGGCGGGCTACGCCGTCGAAGTCCACACCAAGAGCTCGTGCCCGGCTGCCGACATCGACACGCTCCGGCAAGGGAGCCCGTACCCCGAGTGCCCCGAGTGGCGCGATGCCGTGATCGAGCGGATCAACGATTCGCAGCCCGTGATGGTGCTGATCGCGAGTTTCGCCGACGCCGAGCTCGCCCCCGATGTCGACGACACTCCGGCGATGTGGGACGCCGCGCTCGGCCGTACGCTGGACGCCCTGGACGCGCCCACCGCGGTGCTCGCGGACACCCCCGACATGCTCGAGGACCCCGCGCCGTGCCTGTCGGCGAACCTGGCGAACGCCGAGGCGTGCGGTCAGCCGCGCGACCGGGCACTGGACGGTCCCGCGCGCGAGGCCGAGATCTCGGCTACGGCGAGCCGGGGCATCGCGCTGCTGGACCTCAACGAGTACCTGTGCGACGACGAGTGGTGCCCGCCCATCATCGGCAACACCCTCGTGTACCGGGATTCGCATCACATGACCGCCGAGATCAGCGCCGACCTCGCCGACGTTCTGGGCGAGGCGGTGTCGCCGCTGCTCGCACGCTCGGGGCAGGGCGAGTGATGGTGAGCCCCGCCGAGCCGATCGGGCGACGGCGACTCCGGTGACGCCCACCGCCCCCGCCGCCTGATGCGAAGAGTCATCTCGGTGACGTGACACGCCGGGCAGCGGCATCCGTCATCGGCGTCTCCCGGTGATCGGGGTGACTTTTCGCGCCGGCGCCGCGGGAGAGACCGGATCCGCGGCTGGGGCGTTTGCATACGCTCGCGCAACATCGAACGGCGTGGGATGGGATCGCCGGCTCACCCGAGGCCGGCGGAAGGGCCGGAAATGACCGACATCACCACGACGCGACGCAGCGCCATCCGCATCCTCGCGGCCACGGTCGTCCTCGCCGTCGTCGCCGGGCTCACGCTCGCGCCACCGTCGATCGCGGCGCCGGCGCGGCGCCTGTTCGTCCAGGCGATGGTGACGCTCGCGGAACCGCTGGTCATGTGGATCCCCGGCGGGCTGACCGAGCGCGTGCTCAACACCCTCCTGTTCGTCCCGCTCGGCGCCACGGTCGCGCTGCTGCTGTCGCGGCGCCTGTGGCCCGTTGCGATCCTCGCAGGCCTCGCGCTGTCGGCGACGGTCGAGTACGCCCAGGCGTCCATCCCCGGACGCGTGCCCGACATGGCCGACGTGCTGTGGAACACCGTCGGCGGCGCGATCGGCGTGCTCGTGGTGACCCTGCCGCGGGTACTCGCCGCCGTCGCGCGCACGTCGGCTAGGACCGCGCCTGCCCCTGCGTCGGTGCATCGCGTGCGGAGCCCCCGAGAAATGCGCTGATCGCTGGCGTCCGGTCAGCCCGCGAGCGCCACCCGCACCTGCAACCCGCCCTCCGGCAGGGCGGTGAGTCCGAGCCGGCCGCCGTGCGCGCGGACGATCGACGCCACGATGGCCAGTCCCAACCCCGACCCCTCCTGCCCGGCCGCGGCACGCGTGCGACCGGCAGCCCGCACGAAGGGCTCGGTGAGCGTCGTGACGAGGGCAGGGTCGAGCA
>DATMVL010000136.1:0-3160 GCA_035563175.1 Rhodoglobus sp.
GCTCGGCGGCGTCATCGTCGGCGTCGTCTCGATGTCGTTGCTGCTGCTGCAGAACCGCGGCGGCCAACGGCGCTTCGAGTTCGTGATCATGGCACTGCTCGCCGTGATCGTCATCGGCTTCGTCTCTGGCCTCGTCGTCAACGGCCTCGACTGGGGCGCCGCCGCCGGCGGGCTGGTGCCCCGCTTCGAGAACGCGGACTCGGTGCTGCTCGCCACGAGCATGCTCGGCGCCACGGTCATGCCGCACGTGATCTACCTGCACTCGGCGCTCGCGCGCGACCGGCACGGCATCAGCTCCGATCCGGTGCGCATCCGCACTTTGCTGCGGGCGAGCCGGTGGGATGTCGGGGCCGCGCTGGTCATCGCCGGTGCGGTGAACATCGCGATGCTGCTGCTCGCGGCGGCGGCCCTGCGCGGGGTCGCCGGCACCGACACCATCGAGGGCGCCCACGCCGCGATCGTCGCCGCCCTCGGCCCGGCCGTCGGCGTGGTGTTCGCGATCGGGCTGCTCGCCTCGGGGCTCGCCTCCACCAGCGTCGGCACCTACGCGGGCTCCGCCATCATGGGCGGCCTGCTCAAGGTGCGGGTGCCGCTCGTCGTGCGCCGGCTGGTGACGCTCATCCCGGCCCTGATCGTCCTCGGCGTGGGATTCGACCCGACCCAGGCGCTGGTGCTCAGTCAGGTCGTGCTGAGCTTCGGCATCCCGTTCGCCCTCATCCCGCTGGTGGCGATCGCGTCGTCGCGCCGCACCATGGGGGAGTTCGTGAACCGCCCGTGGCTGCGCGTCGCCGGCTGGGCCTCGGCCGTCGCGATCACGGCCATCAACATCCTGCTGCTCGTGCTGGTGGCGACCGGATGAGCAACTCCGTCGTCGAGGACTATCTGAAGGCCGTCTACGCCCACACCGAGTGGCAGCCGCAGCCGATCACCTCGGGAGCGCTCGCGGCCCGCCTGGGGCTCGCCGCGTCCACCGTCACCGAGATGGTGAAGAAGCTCGTCGCGCAGGGGCTGGTGCGGCACGAGCCGTACGGGGCGATCGAGCTGACGGATGCCGGCCGCGCGCTGGCGCTGCGGATGGTGCGCCGCCACCGCCTCATCGAGACCTGGCTGGTCGAGCACGTCGGTTACACCTGGGACGAGGTGCACGACGAGGCCGAGGTGCTCGAGCACGCGATGAGCGACCGGTTGCTGGACGCGCTGGATGCCCAGCTCGGGCACCCGGCGCGCGATCCTCACGGCGATCCGATCCCCGCCGCTGACGGCAGCATCTCGCGGCCGGACGCCGTGCTGCTCGCGTCGGTCGAGGGCGGGACGGTGGTGCGCATCAGCGATCGCGATCCGCTGCTGCTGCGGCATCTCGAGGCCTCGGGCGTGCGGCTCGACGCGAACGTCACCCGCACGCCGCGCGGGCTGCGCGTCGGCGCCGCCGAGATCGATGTCTCCGAGGAGGCGCTGCGGTCGATCTGGGTGCGCGCCTGAGCCCTCGGCTTCCCGAGTTGCCCGCTTCTGCGGGTATCCGGGCCCGCCTACCCGCAGAAGCGGGCAGTTCGACGCGGCTCGGGCATCCAGTTCGCCACTTCGGCCGCCTCGCGGGCGATGCGAGCGGCAGAAGCGGCGAACTCGACGGTGCGGCTAGTCGCCGAGCTTCTGGTCGAACTTCTGCTCGCCGAGCGCGAGCGCCTCGGCCTCGGCCGCGTCGGTCACGGCCTGCTCGCCGCGCTTCTTCTTCGCCTTGCGGGTGGACTGCCAGTAGTGGAACGCCGTGGGGATCACGGTGAGCACCACCGCGCCGATGAGGATGACGTCGATGTACTCGCGCACGAAGTCGCCGAGCACCGGCACGTACCCGAGCAGATAGCCGGCGGTGGTGAGGCCGACACCCCAGATGACGGCGCCGAGCAGGTTGTACAGCGAGTACTTGGCGTAGTTCATGTGCCCGACGCCGGCGGCGACCGGAGCGAAGGTGCGCACGATGGGCACGAAGCGGGCGAGGATGACCGCGATGCCGCCGAAGCGCTCGAAGAAGGCGTTGGTGCGGCGCACGTTCTCGACCGAGAACAGACCGGTCTCCTTGCGCTCGAAAATCCTCGGTCCGGCGCGATGCCCGATGAGATAGCCGACTTCGCCGCCGAGGAAGGCCGCGAGTCCGATCGCGAGCGCCACCCACCAGATGTCGATGCGGAAGTCGCCCACGAACATCCCCGGATAGAACGCCAGCAGGCCGGTGATGACCAGCAGCGTGTCGCCCGGCAGCAGGAAGCCGACCAGCAGGCCTGTCTCGGCGAAGACGATGGCGCACACCACGAGCAGGGCCCATGGGCCGGCGCCCTGGATGATCGTCTCCGGGTCGAGCCAGGGGATGAGGGCGGCGGGATGGATCACGCGAACTCCAGTCGTCGGTCGCAGACAGCGGCACGGCGGTCTCGCGGGCGGATGCCCGGCGAGCGGTTCCTGACAGGGTACTCGGTCGTTCCCCTACCGCACTCGGTGGGCAACCCCCGTTTCCCGCCGGGGGAACCGGCCCTGGCGGGAACTCTAGAATCGTCGGGTGGCCAAGGCAGAACTGATGGACTTCGACCAGGCGCTCGAGCAGTTCGAGCCGACCCTCGGGTTCGAGGTGCACGTCGAGCTGAACACCCGGACGAAGATGTTCTCGGATGCGCCGAACCCGGCCGCCGCGGGCGTCGATGCGGGCGAGCCGAACACCATGATCACGCCGGTCGACCTCGGTCTGCCGGGTTCGCTGCCGGTCGTGAACGAGCAGGCGGTGCGCTACTCGATCTCGCTCGGCCTCGCCCTCGGCTGCAGCATCGCACCGAGCAGCCGCTTCGCGCGCAAGAACTACTTCTACCCCGACCTGGCGAAGAACTACCAGATCAGCCAGTACGACGAGCCGATCGCCTTCGAGGGCCAGGTCGAGGTCGAGCTCTCGGACGGCAGCACCCGCACGATCGAGATCGAGCGCGCGCACATGGAGGAGGACGCCGGCAAGCTCACGCACCTCGGCGGCTCGTCGGGTCGCATCCAGGGTGCCGAGTACTCGCTCGTCGACTACAACCGCGCCGGCGTGCCGCTCGTCGAGATCGTCACGAAGCCGATCTTCGGTGCGGAGAAGGATGCTCCGGCGCTCGCCGCGGCGTACGTCTCCACCATCCGCGAC
>DATMVL010000137.1:0-3749 GCA_035563175.1 Rhodoglobus sp.
GGAACATCAGCGCGCGGCGGCGCGTTGCTACCCTCGATCACGACACCCCCGGAGGTCCCATGTCGCACGACTGGCTCGCCCTGTACCGCCGCGCCGGCGCCGGCTTCGCCCGCCGCATCGCCGTCGTCCCCGACTGGAGCGCGCCGGTCGTCCGCGGCATCGTCACGCACGTGCTCGAGGAGCAGCGTCAGGTGCCGCACCTGCTCGCCGGCCGTTCCCCTCAGCAGGCGCTCGCCGACCTGGAGCCGCTGCGCGACGACCTCGCCGCGGAGTGGTCGCTGTACTCGTTCGCCGCGGCGGCCGCGTGGCGGTCGACGGACCGTTCGACGGTCGTCCGGGTCGCCGGCGACGCCATGCCGGCGCACGAGTTCCTGCGCGAGCAGGTCGCCGAGCTCGCGATCCACACCTGGGATCTCGCCCGCGTGATCGGTGCCGACGAGCAGCTCGACGACGACGTCGTCGAGGCCGTGTGGACCGTGTTCGAGCCGCAGCGCAGCGAGCTGGTCGCCTCGGGCGTCGCCGTGCCGGTGAGCGACGGGGCCCCGCTGCAGGATCGGATGCTGGCGCTCACCGGGCGCACCGCATCCGGATTCTCGGCGAAGCCCGTCTGCGCGATGGCGGCGGCCGCGGCCTGACCGGCGGTCAGACGAGCAGCAGTCCGAGCTCGACGAGCTCGCGGATCTGCGGCAGCAGCTCGGCCTCGAGCGCGTCGCGGTCGGCCTCGAGCAGCTCGGCCACGGCGGCGATGATCGCGCCGACCTCGAGGTCGCCGTCGCAGGCGCCCACCACCGCGGCGAGGGCCGTGCCCGCCGGTACGGTGCGCGAGAAGCCGCTGCCCTGCCGCAGCTGGATGACCGTCGGATGCTCGGAGCCCGGCCAGTAGTGCCGTTCCTCGGTCACGTCGGGCGCGACCATCAGCCGCAGGTCGCGCACGTCGGTGTCGACGATGCGGTCATGTGCGGCGAGGGACCGTTCGATCGACTCCCCCAGCGCGGCGCCGACCGGGGCCTCGAGCCGTTCGAACCGGCGCAGCGTCGGCTGCCCCATCGGCGCCCGCAGCGTCACGTAGCCGAAGCCGATCTCATGCACGCCGCGGCGGCCGAAGTCGTCGAGCCAGGCCGCGTACAGCCGGTCGAACTCGGGACCGGGGCGGGTGCCGCCGTCGCGGATCCAGGTCTCCGCGTACCGCGCCGGGTCCTGCCGGTCGCGCTCGATGACCCAGGCGTCGAGGCCTTCGGTCCACTCCCGCACCCTGGCGAGCGCGTCGCGGCGCCCGTACTCCCAGTTGCCGAGCAGCTGGGCGACGCCGCCCGGCTCGAGCACCTCGTGCGCGCTGCGCACGACGGACTCGACGAGGCCGTCGCCGACCATGCCGCCGTCGCGGTACTCGTACTCGGGCACGCCGGTCGAGCGCGGGGTGATGACGAACGGCGGGTTGGAGACGACGTGACCGAATCGTTCGCCGGCCACCGGCTCGAACAGGTTGCCCAGCCGGAACTCGACGTTGCCGATGCCGTTGAGCCGGCAGTTGAGCGCCGCGAGCTCGAGCGCCCGCGGCGAGATGTCGGTGGCGACCACCTCGCGAGCGTGGCGGGCGACGTGCATGGCCTGGATGCCGCAACCGGTACCGAGGTCGAGCGCGCGCTGCACCGGCCGGGCGATGAGCAGGCCGCTGAGGGTGGTGGATGCTCCGCCGACGCCCAGCACGTGATCCTCGGGTATGGCGTGCCCGAGTGCGACCTCCCCCAGGTCCGAGGCGATCCACCAGTTCACGATGCCGCGGCCGTCGACGAACGCGTACGGCCGCAGGTCGAGCCGCGGAGTGCCGTCCGTGCCGATCAGTCCGAGCTCGACGGCGCCGTCGACCCCGAGCGAGGGCAGCGCGGGGCCGAGGTCGTCGGGCAGCCCGAGCACGAAGACGCGCGCGAGCCGCGCGAGCGGCGACCCGTCCAGCGCCCGCAGGGCGGACATCCGGTGCCCCCGGTGCAGCGCGGCGGACGCCTCGGGGCCCCACAGTCCGGCGAGCGCGTCGACCGTGAAGTCGGCGGCCCGCAGGTCGGAGGCGAGTCGGTCGACGAGCTGGGGGTCCACGTCACTCAGTGTCGCAGGCCCGCCCGCGGTGGCGGCTACGCCAGGATGCTGAGGATGTTGCCCGCCGGGTCGAGGAACCAGGCCTGGTCGGGGCCCATGCCCGAGGTGCGGCCGCGCATGACGCCCTTGTCGTCCTGGTGCATGTCCGAGCCGTAGTGCTCGAAGCGCACGCCCTTGCCGATCAGCTCGTCGACGGCGGCGTCGATGTCGTCGACCTCGAAGTTCAGCAGCGTGTGGGTGGCCGGCTCGTGCTCGTCCTTCGGATAGATGATGGCGTGGCCGCCGCCGGGCAGCTGTACGTCGACGATGCCGCCCATCTCCGCGTCGGAGACCTCGAGCCCGAGCACATCGCGGTAGAAGGCCGCGCTCGCCTCGACGTCGTCGCTCGACATGCTCGTCATCGAACCCGTGTAGTGCATGACCGCTCCCTCGCCGCCTGATGTGTACGCCGTCCACACTGCCACCGCGCGAGCGCGTTGTCGACCCCGGACGAACCCGGATGTTCACGGTGTCCACACCCGGGTACACTGGAGGGCACCCGTTCAACGAGGAGGCGCATGACCGCCATCGACGCTGCGCGTCACACCTACCATCACGGCGACCTGCGGCAGGCGCTGCTGGAGGCGGGGCTCGAGCTCGCCGCGGCGAGCGGGCCGGATGCCGTGGTGCTGCGGGAGGCGACCCGCCGCGTCGGCGTCTCCCCCAACGCCGCCTACCGTCACTTCGCCGACCGTGACGCCCTGCTCGAGGCGGTGAGCGATGCGGCCATGGCGCGGATGGCCGGGTCGATCGACGAGATCTTCGACGCCATCCCGCCCGGCGACCCCCGGGAGGTCGCCTGTGCGCAACTGCGCGCGGTGGGCACCGGGTACGTCGCGTTCGCCGTCGATCACCCGGGGCTGTTCCGTACGGCGTTCTTCGTACCCGCCGACATGGAGCGTGCCGCCACGGCCGAGAAGGCCGGCCGCAGCGGCCGCACCCCGTTCGAGCTGCTCACGGTGGCCATCGACGGGCTGGTCGCGTCAGGCACCATGCCGGA
This sequence comes from Rhodoglobus sp., assembly GCA_035563175.1. Taxonomy (GTDB): domain Bacteria; phylum Actinomycetota; class Actinomycetes; order Actinomycetales; family Microbacteriaceae; genus Rhodoglobus. Next base: position 3,131 of record DATMVL010000137.1, read on the forward strand.
GTCCCGGCGGCCGAACGCCGAGTTCCTCGCCTGGTCGGCCGTGCACGGGTTCGCGCTGCTCGTGATCGACGGCCCCCTGCGCGCCCTGCCCCGCCCCGCCGTCGACGCGACGACGCAGCGCGTCATCGACATGGTCGAGGCGGGCTTCACCGCCGCCGAGTAGCCGCCGCCCTCCGCCCTCGCCCCTTGCCGTCGCCCTCGCCCTGGCCCTTCGCCCTCGCCCTCGCCCTCGCCCTCGCCCTCGCGGCAGCCTGGCAGTTCCCGCGGGGACTCCCGAATGCCGGCTCGCCCGCGGATGCGCGCCCGAGTGATGGTCGCCCCCACATGCTCGCCCAATTCAGGAGCACTTCCTGAGTTGAGCGGCCCCAGGATCGGCGATCCGCGTGTCGCAGGCGTCCCGCTCGACCGCCACGCGACCTCAAGACGACCCGTGAGGGGGTTCTCGACCGCTCCCTTCGCGATCGCCGAGCATCCTGAGCCCGCCTGACTCAGGAGAACCTCCTGAATTGCGCGAGCTTCACCGATCGAGCACCGCTGCACGTCAGCAAGCCGGCAGAGCGACCGTGCGCCCTGTCCTCGCGGCGTGCCGGGGCGGCGGGCGTGCCGGGGCGGCGGCGTA
>DATMVL010000138.1:0-7292 GCA_035563175.1 Rhodoglobus sp.
TGGTGGCTCCGACGGGCGTCGATCCCGTGACCTCACGATTTTCAGTCGTGCGCTCTACCAACTGAGCTACAGAGCCGTACGGAACGGCTCCTGGCGAGAGAAGCCGGACCTTGCGACCCTGACCGGACTTGAACCGGCGACCTCCGCCGTGACAGGGCGGCGCGCTAACCAACTGCGCTACAGGGCCAAATTGTGTTGCTGTGTTCAGTTGCCGTGACCCCAACGGGATTCGAACCCGTGCTGCCGCCGTGAAAGGGCGGTGTCCTAGGCCACTAAACGATGGGGCCGTGAAGTCGCCATCTCACGATACCGGCTTCTGGGCTACCGACGAGCAAGCATACGTGGGCTCCCGCGGAATGCCAAACCGGGGAACGCGCGCGGATGTCCCCGTTTGAAGGGCGTCCGAGGGTTAGGTTCAACCCGTTCTTGAAGGTATGCGCCTGCCGTTGCTACTGTGATCACTGTTACTTCTGTGATCAGCGGCGGGGGACGGCGCTGACGCGGAATGGGGAGTCATGGGAATCGAAGCACTTCGCGATGGCCGCCGCGCTCCGCTGCGCCGCTCGTCCGGCATCCGTCTGGCGGCGATCGCCGCTGCCCTGGCCCTGATCATCACCGGAACAGTCGCGGCCGACCGGCCGGCCTACGCCGCTGACTACCCGTCGTGGGATGACGTGCAGAACGCCCGCAACGACGTCGCCGCCAAGCAGGCGATGATCGACCAGATCAGGGCGCAGCTCGTCGCCCTGCAGGCCGAGGTCGAGCGCACCCAGGCCGACGTCGAGGCCAAGGGCAACGCGTACCAGGAGGCCGACAACAAGTTCCAGGCGAAGGCGGCCGAAGCCGAGGCGCTGCAGCGGCAGGCCGACGAGGCCAACGAGATCGCGGCATCCTCGACGCAGCGGGCCGGCCAGATGGCAGCGCAGCTCGCGCGCGGCGGTTCCGACCTGAGCATGAACCTGTTCGTCTCCAGCGACCCCGACGATCTGCTCTACGGGCTCGGGATGTCCGGCCGCCTTTCCGAGCAGGCCGACCTGACCTACCAGAAGGCCCAGCAAGACCGGAACACGGCGCAGGCGCTGTCCGACACCGCGGAGGTGGCGCGCACCGAGCTCGAGGTGCTGCGCAAGGACGCCGAGGCGAAGTTCGCGGAGGCGCAGGTCGCCGCCGAGGCGGCTGCCGTCGCGTTGCAGGAGTCGCAGGCGCACCGCGCCGAGCTCGAGGTGCAGCTGCAGTCGCTCGAGCAGAACCTCTCCAGCACCGAGGCCGAATTCGAGAAGGGCGAGGCCGAGCGTCGCGCCGCAGAGGCGGCCGCACGTGCGGCCGCGGAGCAAGCGGCACGCGATGCGATCGAGTCCGGTCAGGTGTCGAACTCGGGATGGACGCGGCCGTCGGGCGGCTGGCTCAGCTCCACCTTCGGTTGGCGGGTGCTCGGCGGCTCCAGCAACTTCCACAAGGGCATCGACCTCGCGGCCGGCTGCGGCGCCGGCATCTGGGCGGCATCGGCGGGCGTGGTCAGCTACGCCGCCGAGGGCTGGAACGGCGGCTACGGCAACTACATCATCGTCGACCACGGGGGCGGCATCTCGACCGCGTACGGGCACATCATGCCCGGCGGCATCTACGTCTACCCAGGCCAGTACGTCGGCGTCGGCGAGCAGATCGCGTCGGTCGGTACCACCGGGCAGTCGACCGGCTGCCACCTGCACTTCGAGACCCGCGTGGGCGGCGTCGCGCAGGATCCGCTCGGCTTCATGGGGAACCGGGGCGTCTACTTTGGCTGATCGCGGTGAGAGTCCGGGGCGATAGTGCAGAACAAGCGCTACCGCCCGTTCGGGCTGCTCACTGCGACGATCGCCGGCACGCTGGTGCTGGGCGTCGGCCTCGCCGCGCCCGCCGCGGCCGACGACTACCCGACCTGGGATGAGGTGCAGGCCGCCCGGCAGGATCAGGCGGCCGCCGCAGCCGCCGTCGACAGCATCCAGGGCTCGCTGGTCGCGCTCGAGCTGAAGGCCGGCGCGCTCACCCGCGAGGCGCAGTTGCAGGGTGAGCGGTACGCGATCGCCAAAGCCGAACTGGATGCCGCGGCAGCCCGAGCGGACCGCCTCGCCGCGAAGGCGGATACCGCCGCTGCCGCCGCCGAGGAGTCCACCCGCCGAGCCGGAGCGCTCGTCGCCCAGGCCGCCCGCACCGGCGGAGGCGACCTCAGCGTCGCGCTCGTGTTCAGCGACGACGCCGACGACCTGCTCTCCACCCTCGGCGCGATGGGCCGGCTCAGCGAGCAGACCGCCCTGGTCTACGAGCAGGCGCTGAAGGATCGCAACGCCGCGGCCGCGCTCGGCCGGCAGGCGGAGGCGGCCGAGGATGCCCGGGCCGACCTGGCGGGGGAGGCGCAGTCCGCGCTCGACGCGGCGCAGCGCGCATCCGTTCAAGCACAGCAGCAGCTGGAGCAGCAGCAGGCCGCCGCGCAGCAGCTGTACGAGCAGCTCGCGACGCTGAAGGGCACCACGGCCGAGACCGAGCGGCAGTACATCGCCGGGCTCGCCGGCGGGGGGCCGGCTCAGCCCTCGACTCCGCAGCAGCCGAGCCAGCCGACCAACCCGACCAACCCGCAGCAACCGCAGCAGCCGGGTACGCCGCAGCAGCCTCAGCAGCCGACCGACCCGGCCCCGCAGCCCGGCCCGGTGACGCCGCCTCCGCCGCCACCCCCTCCACCACCACCGCCGCCACCGCCGGCGCCCTCGCCGTCAGCGGTGAACACCGCGATCGACTTCGCGCGGGCGCAGCTCGGCGAGCCCTACGTCTACGGCGGGGCCGGCCCCTACGGCTGGGACTGCTCGGGCCTCACCAAGTACGCGTACGCGGCGGCCGGCATCTACATCGGCGTGCACGGCTCGACCAGCCAGTACAACTACCTCCAGGGCCAGGGCAAGCTGGTGCCCACCAGCGACCTGCGCGCCGGGGATCTGGTGTTCTACTCCGACGGCGGAACGACCTGGGGCACGAAGTACCACACCGCGATCTACATCGGCGGCGGCCAGATGATCGAGGCGCCGTACGAGCCGCTCTCGGTGCGCGTCACGGCGCTGCGGTACTACGACCTCGTGCCGTACGCCGCCCGTCCCGCGGGCTGAGTTCGACTGCCATCAGCAATGAGGCGCCACTTCTGACGCCCGATCGCGCCCGCTGGCCGTCGCAAGTGGCGCGTCATCCACCCGCGGAGAGATGAGGCGCCACTTCCGACGCTGCGCGGGCGCGCAGCACCGTCAGAACTGGCGCCTCGGGGAAGCGCTCAGTGCCCGCCGGGCACGTACCGCTCGAGGCCGTCGGTGACGATCTTCTCGGCGTCCGCGGCACCCTGCCAGCCCTCGAGCTTGACCCACTTGCCGGGCTCGAGGTCCTTGTAGTGCTCGAAGAAGTGCTCGATCTCCTTGCGGGTGAACTCCGGGATGTCGTCGAGGTCCTGGATGTGCGACCAGCGCGGGTCCTTCGCGGGCACGCAGATGACCTTGGCGTCGCTGCCGCCGTCGTCGGTCATGTTGAACACGGCCACCGGGCGCACGCTGATGCCCACGCCCGGGAAGGTCGGAGCGTCGAGCAGTACGAGCGCGTCGACCGGGTCCCCGTCGAGGCCGAGCGTCTTCTCGAAGAAGCCGTAGTCGGTCGGGTACACGAAGGTCGTGAAGAGGTAGCGGTCGAGGAACACCCGGCCGGTCTCGTGATCGACCTCGTACTTGTTGCGGCTCCCCTGAGGGATCTCGATGACGACGTCGTATGCGGCCATGGTGTGGGCTCCTCGAAACGCGGAAAACGGCTGGACTAACGTTATCGGATGCCCGATCGGCCGCGTCTGACGCCTGCGATCGCCGACACCCGGCGAGCCGTCCGCGACGTGCTGCCGGCCGATGGGGCGCTCGTGCTGGTGGCCCTGTCGGGCGGCCCCGACTCGCTCGCCCTCGCGGCGGCGACCGCGTTCGAGGCGCCGCGGGCGGGCATCCGTGCCGGGGCGGTGATCGTCGACCACGGTCTGCAGGAGGGGTCGGCGGATGCTGCGGCCCGCGCCGCGCAGCAGGCTCGCGACCTCGGGCTCGACCCCGTTCTCGTGCGGACCGTCGAGGTGGGCGGCGACGGCGGACCGGAGGCCGCCGCCCGGTCGGCCCGCTACCGGGCGCTCGACGAGGCGATGCACGAGACGGGTGCCGCCGCCATCCTGCTCGGCCACACCCTGGACGACCAGGCGGAGACCGTGCTGCTGGGCCTCGGCCGCGGCAGCGGTCCGAGCGCTCTCTCCGGGATGCGCGTGGTCAGCGGTCGCTACCTGCGCCCGTTCCTCGGCCTGCGCCGCGCGACGACGGTGCAGGCGTGCGTCGACGCCGGGCTCGAGCCGTGGCTCGATCCGCACAACGACGACGGCGCGTTCCTCCGAGTGCGCGTGCGCCGCGACATCCTGCCGGTGCTGGAGCAGGAGCTCGGCCCGGGCATCGCCGAGGCGCTGGCCCGCACCGCCGACCAGCTGCGCGAGGACGACGAGGCGCTCGACCACTTCGCCGAGGAGATCGCGGAGGACCTCGCCGAGCACGTCGAGGCCGGCATCGCGCTGCCCGTGGCCGCGCTCGCGGTGCAGCCCGCGGCGCTGCGGCAGCGGCTCATCCGGTACGCGGTCGAGAGCGAGTTCCACCGCTCGCTGTCACGGGATCAGACCCTCGAGGTCGCCCGGCTGGTGACGGACTGGCACGGGCAGAAAGCGCTGCATCTGCCCGGCATTACAGTGGAGCGCCGGGGCGGCATGCTCCACTTCGTAGCGAGAAGCTGAGGGGCCGGCATGGACACGCACGACATCGAGGGCGACCTCACCGAGGTGCTGCTCACCGAGCAGGAGATCCACGAGAAGATCGCCGAGCTCTGCCGACGCGTCGAGACCGACTACGCCGGCGAGACCCCGCTGCTGGTCGCGGTGCTGAAGGGCGCCGTGATGGTGATGGCGGATGTCGCACGCGAGCTGAAGCTGCAGGTCGAGCTGGATTTCATGGCGGTCTCCTCCTACGGCTCGTCCACCCAGTCGAGCGGCGTGGTGCGCATCCTGAAGGATCTCGACACCGAGCTGCACGACCGGCACGTGATCATCGTCGAGGACATCATCGACTCGGGCCTGACCCTGTCGTGGCTGCGCGCGAACCTGCTGACGCGCGGGCCCAAGTCGCTCGAGATCCTCGCGCTGCTGCGCAAGCCGGACGCCGCGAAGGTCGAGGTCGACGTCAAGTACGTCGGCTTCGACATCCCGAACGCGTTCGTGGTCGGCTACGGCCTGGACTACGCCGAGCGGTTCCGAAACCTGCGCGCCGTGGGCGTGCTCGCCCCGCACGTCTACCAGTAGCGGCGCGTCGGCCGGGCTCCGCCGAGAGGTTCGCGGATTCGGTGAACGGCCCGACACGCCGGGTTCAGTGCGCCGCCCGGCCAGCGTGTCTCCCGATTAACCGAATCGGCGACCCAAGCCCAAGGCGACGCGGGCAGGTGGCGCGAGCTAGACACAGGCGCGACTCCTGTGTGGAGGCGCTACCCAGGCCGGACGCGCGTCGAGCCCGGGCTGTGCGTGCCGACCGTTCGCGAATTCGGTTAACAGCGCGACACGCCGGGCTTAGGGCGCTGCAGGGCCGGCGTGTCCGCCGCTTGACCGAATCGGCGACCCGAAGCAGAGGTGTGACCGAGGGTGCGACACGGCGCGCGACCGCGATTCGGGCAAAGAAGCCACGGATGAGGTGGGCTGGGCCTCCCACTCCGCCTCCGGCGAACATCCAGACGGCTCCAAGCGCTGCCGCGATAGCCTTGCAGGACTTCTGGACGGCAGGGAACACATGGATTTCAAGCGCATCTTCCGCGGCCCGATCATCTACGTCGTGCTGGCCGTGGTTGCGGTGTGGATCGGGGCTTCACTGCTGACCGGCAGCGGCTTCCGTGAGATCAGCACGCAGCAGGGCCTCGAGCTGCTCGAGGGCAGCACCGTGGAGTCCGCGAAGATCGTCGACGGCGAGCAGCGCGTCGACCTGGTGCTGAGCAAGGCCGACGGCGACAACGGCGAGCGGGTGCAGTTCTACTACGTCGCTCCGCGTGGGCCCGAGGTGGTCGACGCGATCAACGCGGCGAACATCGACTTCGACGACGAGGTGCCCCAGACCAACTTCTGGACCAGCCTGCTGGGCATCCTGCTGCCGTTCCTCATCATCGGCGTCATCTTCTACTTCCTGCTCTCGCGCATGCAGGGCGGCGGCAACCGGGTCATGCAGTTCGGCAAGTCGCGGGCGAAGCTCGTCGGCAAGGAGACCCCGAAGGTCACCTTCGCCGACGTCGCCGGCAGCGACGAGGCCATCGAAGAGCTCGAGGAGATCAAGGACTTCCTGAAGGAGCCGGCGAAGTTCCAGGCGGTCGGCGCCCGCATCCCGAAGGGCGTGCTGCTGTACGGCCCTCCCGGCACCGGCAAGACCCTGCTCGCCCGCGCGACCGCCGGTGAGGCCGGCGTGCCGTTCTACACGATCTCGGGTTCCGACTTCGTCGAGATGTTCGTCGGCGTCGGCGCGAGCCGCGTGCGCGACCTGTTCGAGCAGGCGAAGCAGAACAGCCCGGCCATCATCTTCATCGACGAGATCGACGCGGTCGGCCGTCACCGCGGTGCCGGCATCGGCGGCGGCAACGACGAGCGCGAGCAGACCCTCAACCAGCTGCTGGTCGAGATGGACGGCTTCGACGTGAAGACGAACGTCATCCTGATCGCGGCCACCAACCGGCCCGACGTGCTCGACCCCGCGCTGCTGCGCCCGGGCCGCTTCGACCGCCAGATCCAGGTCGACGCCCCCGACCTCGCCGGGCGGCACAAGATCCTCCAGGTGCACTCCCGCGGCAAGCCGCTGGCCGAGGGCATCGACCTGATGAGCGTGGCCCGACGTACCCCCGGGTTCACCGGTGCCGACCTGGCCAACGTGCTCAACGAGGCCGCGCTGCTCACGGCGCGCAACAGCGAGAAGCTGATCACCAACCACCACCTCGACGAGGCGATCGACCGGGTGATCGCCGGCCCGCAGCGCCGCACGCGCCTGATGAGCGAGAAGGAGAAGCTGATCACCGCCTACCACGAGGGCGGCCACGCCCTGGTCGCGGCGGCGCTTCCCGGCACCGACCCGGTGCACAAGATCACCATTCTCCCGCGCGGCCGCGCGTTGGGTTACACCATGGTGTTGCCCGATGAGGACAAGTACTCCCAGACCCGGAGCGAGATGCTCGACAAGCTCGCCTACATGCTC
>DATMVL010000139.1:0-5896 GCA_035563175.1 Rhodoglobus sp.
ACCTCACCCTGGAGAAGACCCCGGAGACGCAGGATGCCGTGGCCGGCACCGACGTCTCGTTCACCCTGACCGTCGGCAACCTGGGCCCCTCGAACGCCGCCGGTCCGATCACCGTGATCGACACCCTCCCGGCCGGGTTGCGCTACAGCTCCTCCGGCGCGGGCTGGGCTTGCACCGCCGACGAGGTGGCGGCAAACCAGCCGCAGCCCGTGACCTGCGTGCTGGGCGACGGCACCGCGGGCATCCCGACGGGTGGCAGTGCGCTCGCGCTCCGGCTCACGGCGGCATCCGACCCGGCGCTGCCCGCCGGCACGCTGACCAACAGCGCGACGGCGAGCAGCCCGACCGACCCGACCGCGGCATCCGACTCGGCGACCGTCACGTTCTCGCTGAGCGCGGATCTGGCGATCACCAAGTCGCACGACGCGGACTCGGTGCTCATCGGCGAGGAGCTCGACTTCGAGCTCGGCGTCGTGAACGCCGGTCCGTCGGCCGCGACCGCGGTGCGGGTCACCGACACGCTGCCCGATGGTGTGACCTTCGTGGACGCCGCAGACAGCGACCCGGCTTGGGCCTGCGCCGCCGTCGAGCAGGAGGTCGTCTGCGACCTCGCCGGCTCTCTGCCGCCCGGATCGGCGCCCGCGCTGGTGCTGACCACGACGATCGGCGCGGCCGCCTACCCGGCCGTCGTGAACACCGCCGAGGTCGAGTCGGCGGTCGCCGACCCCGACCACGACGACAACACGGCCGACGACACCGTGGAGGTGCCGCCGATGGTCGAGCTGACGGTGCAGAAGACCCACGTCGGCGACGTGCGCATCGGCGAGCGCGCGCAGTACCTGATCACCGTCGGCAACGACGGGCCGACCGAGGAGCCGGGCGATCTGTCCATCGTCGACACCCTGCCCGCCGGGCTGCGGTACGTGTCGTCGAGCGGAGACGACGTCACCTGCTCCGCGGAGGGCCAGGCGGTGACCTGCGAGTTCGACGAGCCGCTGCCCGTGGACGGCGAGCGCACCGTGACCCTCGTGGTCGACGTGCTGCCCGACGCACCCGCCGAGCTCATCAACACGGTCGAGGCGTTCAGCCCGTGGCAGCTGACCACCCTGCCGATCGAGGCGCAGGACGAGGCGACCGTGCTGCCGCCGCATCCGCTCGCCTACACCGGCGTCGGGGGCATGGCGACGTGGTGGGCCGCGCTCGCGGCGCTCAACGCGCTCGTGCTGGGCGCCGGCGCGCTGCTCTGGCGGCGCCGCCGCACGGCCGCTGTGCTCTCCTCCTAGGCGGCTCGGCGCCGCCAGTCGATCGTGTTGGCGGCGTCGAAGCGGCGGGCGCAGCGGCCGCAGGCCAGCGCCCGCGTCGGCCTGCGGTACCGGTAGTGCACGTGCCCGGCCGGGCAGGTGCCGACCCAGGGAGCGAGTTCGTCGGCGATCGGCCCGTCGTGGGTGCGCTTGCCGTCGTAGCCGAGGTCGGAGGCGATGGCCTTCCACTTCGGGCCGTGCCCGGCCCGCGAGCCGGCGACCGCGTGCGCGACCTCGTGCAGCAGCACCTGGTGGATCTCGTCGTCGCCGAACTTGGCGGCGAGGTACCGCGACACGGTGATGCGCTTGTCCGTGTAGTTGCACAGGCCGGCGCGCGTCTTGGCGTTGTCGAAGCCGAAGGTCCAGCTGCGGTCGAGGTGCAGGTCGATGAGGGCGTGCGCCCAGGTGCGCACCCGCTCGAGCTCCGCCACGGCAACGAGGGTAACCCGTGGCGCCGATCCGGAAGGTTGCACGGGTGTTGCAGCGCGTCGGAGGGCGCTCTGGAGGAGAAGTGAAGTTCCTACGGTTGCATCATGACCACGATCGAAGCACGCGATGAGCGCGTCGCCACCCCGAAGGAGCGCCAAGCCGCCGCAGCCGCGGCCCGACTCGCCCGCCGCAAGCGCATGCAGCGCCGAGAGCAGGGCTGGGCAACCGCCATGGAGTCCGCACTGCGCGGGGTGTCCTCGCTGCGCTGAGTGCTCGTCCCCTAGGGCACCGGCGCCAGGGTGACCTGCAAAATGCGGTCGTCACCCTCACGCGGCTCGCCGCGGCCGTCCGTGTTGTTGGTCAGCATCCAGAGCGTGCCGTCCGGGCCCGGGATCACGTCGCGGATGCGCCCGAAGGCGCCCGCGTACCACTCGGTCGCGGTGGTGCCCTCGGGTGCCGGCACGATCGACCACAGGCGCTCGCCGCCGAGGCCGGCCATGAACATGGTGCCCTCGACCCAGGTCAACCCGCTCGGGCTCGCGTCGTCGGTGGACCACTGGTACACCGGGTTCACGAACGCCGGGTCGCCGCCGACGCCCTCGACGACGGGCCAGCCGAAGTTCGCGGCCGGCTCGATGAGGTTCACCTCGTCCCAGGTGTTCTGCCCGAACTCCGCAGCCCAGAGCCGTCCGGTCGGGTCCCAGGCGAGGCCCTGCGGGTTGCGATGACCGTACGAGTACACGAGCGAGCCGGGCGTCGGGTTGTCGTCGGGCGGGCTGCCGTCGAGCTCCATGCGCAGGATGCTGCCGTTGAGCGCCGCCGGATCCTGCGACAGCGCGGGCTGGCTCGCATCCCCGACCGTGGCGTAGAGCTTGCCGTCGGGTCCGATCGCCAACCGGCCGCCGTTGTGGTTGCCGGCCTTCGCCAGCCCCGTCAGCACGTCCTCCCCGGCACCGAGCGAGTACGAGCCCGCCGCGCCCTCGAGCGGGAACCGCACGATCCGGTTGTCGTCGGCCGCGGTGAAGTAGGTGTAGAGGTGGTCGTCGGCGACGGCGAGCCCGAGCAGCCCGCCCTCGCCGCCGGGCACCACGCCCGGCACCACGCCGGCGTCGCGCAGCGAGCCGTCCGGTGTGAGCTCCTTCACGATCGCGGTGTCGCGCTCGCTGATCAGCGTCGAGCCGTCGTCGAGACGCACCATCGACCACGGCGCTGCCAGCCCGCCGATGACCTCGACCGGGTCTCCGGCCGGTTGCACCACCGGCGGCGGCGGCGCCGGGGTGCCCTCTTCCACGGCTCGCGTGGGTGATGGCACCGGTGCCGGCTCGCCCTGCGCGGTGCAGCCGGCGAGCAGCAGCACGCCGGCGACGACCGCGATGGCGCGTCTCATGCGCGCTTCTCGCTGAAGATGCGGCCGGGCGGCGGCGAACCCGTCGCGGTCTCGTCGGTGACGACGGGAGCCCCGGCGATGAAATCGCGCAGCTCGGCGCCGGCGACCACCTTGCTCGGGTGCGGTCCGCCGGCGAGCACGCGGGGCATCCAGTCGAACGGCAGCGGCGCCTTCGACCCGACCAGCACGAGGTTGCCGAAGCGGCGCCCCTTGAGGATCTGCGTCTCGGCCAGCACCGCCACCTCGGGCAGCACCGACGACACCGTCGCAGCCTGACCGCGGGCGAACGCGAGTCCCGGGCCGTCGGCGATGTTCGCGACCAGGATGCCCGTCGGCGACAGCAGCGCGACCGCGACCTCGTAGAACTCGACGCTGGTGACGTGCGGCGGAGTGCGCGCCCCGCTGAACACGTCCACGACGATGAGGTCGACGGCGCCGCGCATCGCCTCCGGCAGCCGACCGACCACGTCGCGGGCGTCGCCGTAGCGCACCCGGATGCCCGCCCGCCGGTCCCACGGCAGGTGCTCGCGCACGTACTCGACGACGTCCTGCTCGAGCTCGATCACCTGCTGACGCGACCCCGGCCGGGTCGCCTCGACATAGCGGGGCAGCGTCAGCGCGCCGGCGCCGAGGTGCACCGCGGTGATCGGCTGCCCGGGCTCGCCGATGCGGTCGATGACGTGGCCCATCCGCTGCACGTACTCGAAGAACAGCTGCGTCGGGTCGTCGAGGTTCACATGCGACTGCGGCGTGCCGTTCACGGTGAGGGTGAAGGAGCCGGGCACCCAGCGGTCGGGCGTGATCGTCGCGGTGAACCCGCTGCCGGTCAGCACCCGGGCCGGGATGTCGTCCACGTTCCCGAGCCTAGGCCGCGCGGTCTGCGAGGAGGCTGTCGATCGCCGCCAGGCTCAGCTCGAGGCGCTGCCGCCGATCGCCGCGCACGAGCAGCCAGCGCTCGCCGCGAGCGGTGAGCTCGTCCTCGAACCAGCGCTGCATCGTCTCGCGGAAGTGCTCCCCGTCGCGGATGCCGTCCTGCTCGAACGGCACGTCCGCGAGGTCGGCGAGCAGGTAGAGGGCGCGCGGCGGCAGGTCGGGCACCGCGACGAGCGCCGCGTTCGAGTCCCGCCCGAGATAGCGCCACTCCCAGAGCAGGGTGGCGAACGCGTCGGTGTCGCAGATCAGGACCGGGGATCGCGTGGATGCCGCCGCGGCATCCTCGATCCGCTGCTGTTCCAGCGCGATGGCCGCGAAGTCCGCCGCACCCCACTCGGCGGTGCCGGCTTCGCCCTCCTGGGCGACGACACCCTGACGCTGGAGCAGCAGCTCCGTGTACTCCCGCCCGTACTCGGGCACCCAGCGGGTGTCGGCGAGGTCGCCGCCGCGCGCCTGCAGCGCGTCCACCAGGTCGCGGGCCAGGGTCGTCTTGCCCGTGGACTCGCTGCCGACCAGGGTGACGCGGGCCGGTCCGTCGCTCATGGCACGACCCTAGCGGCGGTCAGCTCAGCGCCTCCGTCAACTCACGCCGACTGCGCACGTCGAGCTTCATGTAGATGGAGCGCAGGTGGTTGTCGATGGTGCGGCTGGAGAGGAACAGCTCGTCGGCGATCTGCTTGCTGCTGAGCCCGCGCGCGGCGAGCGCGGCGATCTCGCGCTCGCGGGCGGTGAGCCCGGCCGCCTCGACGACGGGGCGGGCCAGCAACGGCGTCGCGGCTCCGCCGCAGTGCTCGAGCAGCCGGTCGACCCGGGTCTGCAGCGTCGCCGCCCGGCGGGGGTCGCCCTCGGCCAGCGCCGCTCGGGAGGCGGAGGTCAGCGCCTCCGCCGCCCACAGCAGGGCGCCGCGGCGCTCCCACTCGTCGGCGACCGCCTCGAGCTCGCGGCGATCGCCCGCCGCCTCGGCTCTCGCGTGCCGAGCCGGCACCGCGAACGGCTCCGCCGCCGGCAGCGCCGCGTACTCCTCAGCGGCCGCCGCCGCGTCGACGAAGCGGGTGATCCAGTGCAGGTACTGCTCGGTCAGCGCGAGGTAGCCCCGGCCGGTCGCCTCCCGGGCGTGAGCGAGCAGCCTCTCACGGGCCTCGTCGCGCCGGTCGTGATGGGCGGCGACGAGCGCCCGGGCCACCCGCTGCGGCGGGTCCTCGGCGATGCCCGACGGGATCTCGGCGAGCAGCTGCTCGGCGGCGCCGACGTCGCCCTGCGAGAGCACGGTGATGGCCAGCATCGCCGTCGACGGCACGACGAGGCTCGCGGGCCCGATGCTCATCGCCCCGCTGCGTGCCTCGCGGAACCACCGGGCTGCGTCGTCCAGACGTCCGGCGTCGAGCGCGGCGAAGCCGAGCCGGAACTCGGCGATGCGGGTGGAGGGCTCGTCGTCGGTCGCGGTGGACGACTCCAGGGCCAGCATCGCCGCATCCCACGCCTCGGCCGGGAACAGCGACTGCTGCAGCGTCGCTGCCAGCGAGTGCGCGGCTGCCGTCACCGGCAGGGGAGCGCCCGGCATCCCCGCCGTCTGCTGCGCGAACCGCAGCGCGGCCCGGCCGTCGGCGATCGCCTCCGTGCTGCGGCCCACCGCCGCCAGCGGCTGCGTGCGGCCATGGGCGACGATGGCGCGCTCCGGCTCGGAGTCGCCGAACATCGCGGCCGCCGACTCCACCGCCTCCAGCGCGAGCACCGCCTCCTCCAGGTACAGCAGCAGCGTCGCCCGGATGAACTCGTTGCCCGGGTTCGAGCGGTCGAGTCGATCGAGCGCGGCCAGCCCCTGACGCAACCCGGCCGGCACGCTGGC
>DATMVL010000140.1:0-6495 GCA_035563175.1 Rhodoglobus sp.
TCGGCAAGCCCCAGGCGTTCGAGCACCACCTGCGCCGCTTCGCGAACTCCGCCGCCGCGCTCGACCTGCCGCAGCCCGACCACGACCTCTGGGCCGCCGCCTGTCACGCTGCGATCGCCGAGCTCGACCCCGCGGACGAGGCATGGCTGAAGGTCGTCATGACCCGGGGCATCGAGGGCGGCGACGGCGCCCCGACCGGCTGGGTCTACGCCGCGCACTCCTCCGACTTCACCGCCGCCCGCACCGAAGGTGTGCGCGTCGTGCTGCTCGACCGCGGCTACCGGCACGACGTGGAGCGCACATCGCCCTGGCTGCTGCAGGGCGCCAAGACCCTCTCGTACGCGGTGAACAAGTCGGTGTTCCGTGAGGCGAAGCGGCGGGGCGCGGATGACGTGGTCTTCGTCTCCAGCGACGGGTACCTGCTCGAGGGCCCGTCCTCCACCCTCGTCTACCGCCGCGGCGACGAGCTGATCACGCCCGGGACCGGCCTCGGCATCCTCGACGGCACCACCCAGGCCAACGTGTTCCGCTTCGCCGAGCAGCGCGGGCTGCGCACCGGTTTCGCGCTCGAGACCCCCGACGCGGTGAAGGCGTCGGACGCGGCCTGGTTGGTCTCCAGCGTGCGGCATGCGGCGCCGATCCGCGCGATCGACGGGGTCGAGCATCCTGTCGACGCCGACTTCACGGCCGATCTGAACGAATATCTGCGCACCCTGGAGGATTGAGCACCGCCCGCGAATTGGGGGAGTCCCGGCGTGTCTTACGGGGTAGAACAGGCTTTCTGTCGCAGACCCTGGCCGGTACGCTGTTGCCGTGGACGACAACGGGTTCGGTGTGCCCGCGGGCTGGTATCCAGACCCGCTCGGGCTTCCGCAGCTGCGTTGGTGGGATTCGCAGGCGTGGACGGAGCACACCTCCGAGGCCCGTGCGCCCATCGTGATCCAGCCGGGAACGGCCGGCACGAGCACCGGCGCCGCCGGCGGCCCGCGCGTGCAGTACGCCGACGACGAGGAGTTCCCCTCGCGCCGTGAGCAGCGGGAGCGGGAGCGCGAGCGCGCCCAGACGCAGTTCGCCGAGCCGGAGCCCGAGCCCGAGTACGAACCCGAGATGGCGCTCGACACCGAGGCCGACCAGCTCGACGAGGAGTTGAGCGCCCAACCGCTGCTGGCGATGACGCTGCGCGAACTCGAGCCGCCGGTCGGCTCCACCGCGGAGGAGGCGGCCAGCCCGCGCCGCGCCGCGACCCATGCGAACGCCGCCCCTGCGGCATCCATGCTGTCGGCCCTGGCGGAGGAGCTCGAGGAGGCCCCCGAGCGCGAGATCAAGCAGCGCGGCACCTACACGGCTGCGGTGTGGATGATCGCCGCGCTGCCCCTGGTGCAGACGCTGATCAGCGTCGGGCTGCTGACGGGCGGGCTGGGTCACAACTTCCCGCTGTTCGTGATCGTCGCCGCGTTCCCGTACGTGCTGACGCTGGGGCTCGCCGCCTACGACCGGCTCGAGCTGCGCATCCGGGGCTTCGAGCACCCGGCCAGCGCGCTGTGGGCCCTCCTGACGCACCCCGCGTACCTGATCGCTCGCGCCATCGCGACGTTCAAGGAGAACGGCAAGGGCTTCGCACCGCTCATCGTGTTCGTCTCGAGCCTCGTCGGCGTGGTCGTGGGGGTGCTCGCGATGCCGGGCATCGTGATCTCGCTGGCTCCGGCGACGTTCGAGCAGGAGATCGAGCAGAAGGTGGCGACCGATGCCACCGCGTTCGGCGCGGACATCACCGTCGACTGCCCGTTCGCGCCGGTCGTCATCGGCGAGACCGTGGTCTGCAGCGGCGAGAGCGTCGACGGAGCCTCGGGCACCGTGCTGGTCTCGCTGGAGCGCCAGGCCGGCTGGATCTCGTGGCAGGTGCAGGACTGGGGCGGCTGGATCCTCGACTAGGGCTTCTTCTTGCGGCCCGCCTCCTGGAAGGCGGTGCCGAAGGCCATCCCGATGCCCACGCCGAGCGCGATGCCGATGCCGATGTTGTCCAGGGCGACGCCGAACGCGATCCCGAGTGCGATGCCGATCGCGAGGCCCGCGCCCCACATCGGGTAGTTGTCGTAGCGCTGCTTCTCCTGCTCGTCGCTCATGACCCCACGCTAGAGACGCGCGGGCGCCCGGCGCCAGGGGCTAGAAATCGGGGACGTCGCGCATCCGGTCGTCGGTGGCGTCGCGGAAGGCGAGCCGCACCGCCTCGCGCAAATGCACCGACTCGGAGTCGAGCACCGTCGCGAAGCCGAGCCGCCGCGCCTCCGACACACGCTGCTTGGCGGACGAGGCGTGCCGGATCTCGCCGGCCAGGCTGATCTCGCCGATGGCGGCGAGCGTCGCCGGCAGCGCCCGCTCGCGCTGAGCGCTGGCGAGGGCGAGTGCGATGGCGAGGTCGGCGCCCGGCTCGGTCACCTTGATGCCGCCGACCGTGGAGACGTAGACGTCGACCTCGGAGAACTTCAGCCCGGCACGGCGCTCGAGCACGGCCAGCAGCATCGCGACGCGGGACGAGTCGACGCCGTTCACCACCCGGCGCGGCTGCGGCGCCTGCGTCTTGACGATGAGCGCCTGCACCTCCACCGGGAGCGCGCGCCGGCCCTCGACCGCGATGGTGACGCAGGTGCCGCTGGTCGGCGTGCGGGTGCCGGAGAGGAACAGTCCCGACGGGTCCGCGACCTCCTGGATGCCGTCGCCGGTCATCTCGAAGCAGCCGACCTCGTCGGTCGGCCCGAAGCGGTTCTTGTGGGCGCGGACGAACCGCAGCGCGGTCTGCCGGTCGCCCTCGAACTGCAGCACCACGTCAACGAGGTGCTCGAGCAGCCGCGGGCCGGCGATCGAGCCGTCCTTCGTGACGTGCCCGACGAGCAGCACCGGCAGTGCGCGATCCCTGCTGACGCGGATGAGCGTGCTCGCCACATCCCGCACCTGCGCCGGGCCGCCGGCCAGGCCATCGGTCAGCGACGACGACACGGTCTGCACGGAGTCGACGATGACCAGCTGCGGCTGCACCTGGTCGATCTGGCCGAGGATGGTGGCGAGGTCGGTCTCGGCCGCGAGGAAGAGCGAGGGATGCAGTGCCCCGGTGCGCTCGGCGCGCAGCCGGACCTGGCTCACCGACTCCTCCGCGGTGACGTAGAGCACGCGCTGACCCGAGGCGGCCGCCCGCGACGCGACCTCGAGCAGGAGCGTCGACTTGCCCACCCCGGGCTCGCCGCTGAGCAGGATCGCGGCGCCCGGCACGACGCCGCCGCCGAGCACCCGGTCGAACTCGTCGATGCCGCTCGGCCAGTGCGTCGCCGACTCGGTGCTGATCTCGGTGATCGACCGGGCACCGGATGCGGGGGCGATCGCGGTCACGCGCGCCAGCGGGGCGGCGGCTGCCTCCGCGACGGTGTTCCACTGCTGGCACTCGCCGCAGCGACCCACCCACTTCGCGGTCGTCCAGCCGCATTCGGAGCAGCGGTACTGGGCGACGGGGCGGGCCATGCGCACACTCTAAGCGGGGCCCCCGTCACGGACGGGTGGCCGTGCCGGGCGCCCGGCTCTCGACCGATCGGCGTCTACTTCTCTAGGGTTTCCCTATGGTGCCTGCGGGCACGGAGCGAACCGAGGAGCACGATGAGCACCTACACCGTCACCGACCCGGCCACCGGCCAGACCCTGCAGTCCTTCGACACGTTCGACGCCGACCGGGTCGAGTCGGCGGTGGCCGCGGCAGCGCAGGCTCACCGCGAGTGGGTGCCCACCACCACGGTCGCCGAGCGGGCGGCGTTGCTGCGCGAGGCGGCGCGGCTGCACCGCGAGCGTCGTGAGGAGCTGGCTGACGCGATCGTGATCGAAATGGGCAAGATCCGCGAGGGCGCGCTCGGCGAGGTCGACTTCGCGGCCGACATCATCGACTTCTACGCCGACAACGCGGAGCAGATCATGCGGGATCAGCCGCTGGAGATCCTCGGCGAGGGCAGCGCCGTCATCCGCCGCTCGTCGCTGGGCCCGCTGCTCGGGATCATGCCCTGGAACTTCCCGTTCTACCAGGTCGCCCGATTCGCGGGCCCGAACCTCGTGATCGGCAACACCGTGCTGCTGAAGCACGCCAGCCAGTGCCCCGTCTCGTCCGCCGCGATCGAGCGCATCTTCCGCGACGCCGGCTTCCCCGAGGGCGCCTACACGAACCTCTACGTCGACAACGAGCAGGTCGCGCAGATCATCGCCGACCCGCGCGTGCAGGGCGTCTCGCTCACCGGCTCGGAAGCTGCCGGGGCCGCCGTGGCGGAGGTCGCGGGGCGGAACCTCAAGAAGGTGGTGCTGGAACTCGGCGGCTCCGACCCGTTCATCCTGCTCTCCACCGACGACCTGGACGGCGCGGTGCAGGCGGCGGTCGACGCCCGCCTCGACAACAGCGGCCAGTCGTGCAACGCGGCCAAGCGGTTCATCGTCGCGGAGGACCTGTACGACGCGTTCCTGGAGAGGTTCGTCGCGTCGATGAGCGCGGTGACCGCGGTGCCGCCGACCGAGGAAGGCGCCGTGCTGGGCCCGCTCTCGTCCGAACGGGCTGCCGAGCACCTCGAGGCGCAGGTGCGCAAAGCGGTGGAGCAGGGCGCGACGCTCGCGACCGGCGGCGGCCGCCAGGGCACGTTCTTCGAGCCGACCGTGCTCACCGACGTCGAACCGTCGATGGACGCCTACGGCGAGGAGTTCTTCGGCCCGGTGGCCATGGTGTTCCGTGCCGCGGACGAGGATGAGGCGGTGCGCATCGCCAACGGCACCGGCTTCGGGCTCGGGTCGTACCTGTTCACCACCGACCCGGAGCAGGCCGATCGCGTCGCGAGCCGCATCGAGGCGGGGATGGTCTACGTGAACGTGGTGCTCGCCGACAGCCCCGAGCTGCCCTTCGGCGGTGTGAAGCGCAGCGGCATCGGCCGCGAGCTCGGCTTCCTGGGCGCGGACGAGTTCGTCAACAAGAAGCTGGTCCGCAGCGCCTGACCGGGCTCGGCGTCAGCTCGCCAGCTCGCGCAGCCGCGCCGCCACCGCCGGCTCGAACGTCTTCGCCCACACCCGGTACCCGCGGTCGTTGGGGTGGAACAGGTCGCCCGCGAACTGGCGCGTGACACCCCATAGCCCCTGGCGCTTGGTGCTGCGCCACAGCGGCACCACGGTGAGCCCGTGGTCGGCGGCCGCCGCGCGCAGGATCGCGTTGGCGACCTTGACGTCGCGCTCGCCGGGCAGGAAGTAGAAGCTCGGCAGGTCGGCGACGATCGCGTGCGCGGGCAGGGCTGCGAACAGCTCCCGGATGTCCGCCTCGAACCGGCGTGGATCGAACGCCGCGATGTCGTTGGCTCCGATGCTCACCGTGAGCACATCCGGTGACAGCTTGGCCAGCCGCGGCAGCTCGTCGTCGATCGCCAGCCGGATCCGCGCGCCGGAGATGCCGAGGTTCGCGACCCGCACCGGCTTGCCGGTGACCTCGCCGATGAAGCGGCGCAGGAAGCCGACGTATCCGCGGTCGGGCCGGCTCGCCCCGATGCCCTGCGCTGCGGAGTCGCCGATCGCGACGTAGAGCAGCTCACCCGGCACCTTGCGCGCATCCCGCCAGAACTTCGAGTGCACCGGGATCGCGTCCGACAGGCGCGTCGACCACAGCGCCCGGCGGCGCATGAGCCAGCGCCACCAGAACCAGATGCCGGCGGCGGCGGCCACGATCAGCACGACGGCGACGACGATCCACTCCACCCTTCGACAGTAGGTGGGGCGGATGCACGGCGCCTGACCTTGCGGCATCGACATGTTCACGCCGTGAACATAGGATCGGTGCATGGCGACGACGCGGGTGGTGTTCGTGCACGGGGCGTACGGGTACGAGGAGGACGCCCAGCTGGCCACGAGCCTGCGGCAGCATCTGGGCGCCGAGTTCACGATCGAGGCGCCGCGGGTGCCGGACGAGGACCCGGACCTGACCGACGTGATCGGGGACGAGCCCGTGGTGCTGGTCGGGCACTCGGCGGGAGGGTTCACGCTGGTCGAGCACATCGCGAAGGGCCTCGTGCGTGCGCCGGTCCTCGCGCTGTGCCTGATCGCGTCGCCGTACCCCGGCGGCGACCCGGACTGGGATATCGAGGGCTGGGACCTGCCCGACGACCTCTCCGCCCTGCCCGAGCGCGTGTTCCTCTACGCGAGCCCGGACGACGAGGTGGTGCCGTTCGCGCACCGCGACCTCTACGCGGCGGCGATTCCGCAGGCTGTGGTGCGCACGACCGAGGGCGGGCACCAGCTCGGCGACGACCTGCGGGTGGTCGCCGACGACATCCGCAGCATCATGCGCTAGCCAGCTCGACCGCCCGCCGCACGCCCCAGAGGTACTCGTCGGGCCGCTCCCAGGCGGCGAAGTGCCCGCCGCGGTCGAACTCGCGCCAGTCGGCCACGGCGAAGTAGCGCTCGGCGAAGCGACGAGGTGCGTTCACGAGATCCTCCGGG
>DATMVL010000141.1:0-5402 GCA_035563175.1 Rhodoglobus sp.
GTGCTGAGCAACATCCTCACCGCGCTCATCGTCACCGTCACCGTGCTGCTGCTGTTCGTCGAGGTGGTGCCGCAGGCGACGAGCGCCTTCGCCCTCATCACCGCCGCACTCGGCGCCGGGCTCGGGTTCGGTGCGCAGAACATCGTCAAGGACGTCCTCAACGGCCTGTTCATGGTCAGCGAGGATCAGCTCGGCATCGGCGACGTCGTGGACGTGGGCTTCGCCACCGGCGTGGTCGAGGGGGTGGGTATCCGGATCACCCAGATCCGGGACGTGAACGGCACCCTCTGGTACGTGCGCAACGGCGAGATCCTGCGCACCGGCAACATGTCACAGGGCTGGGCCCGGGTCATCGTCGACCTCGCGGTGCCCTACGACGTCGACGTGGACGCCATCCAGGCGCGCATCCTCGGTGTCGCGGCCGACCTCTCCGAGGACGAGAAGTGGCGGCCGCGCATCCTGGAGCGCCCCGAGGTGTGGGGCATCGAGTCGGTCTCGGCCGAGGCGATCGTGCTGCGGCTCGTGGTCAAGACCGCCGCGCAGTCGAAGGACGACGTCGCCCGCGAGCTGCGCGCCCGGCTCAAGCGCGCCCTCGACGAGGACGGCGTGAAGCTGCCCTCACTGAACTCGATCGTGCTCTCGGGCGCCGAGGGCGCGAACAGCGTGCGCGGCGCCCGGCCGCCACGCACCCGCGCGATCCCGACCAAGAAGGACGCCTGATGGCTGATCTGACCCTGCGGATGGGCGCCGGCGGCGACACGGTCGAGCCGAGCTTCTGGCAGCAGGTCGGCGGCCGCCCGACATTCGAGAAACTGGTGCGCGCGTTCTACGACGGCGTGCGCGTCGACCCGGTGCTGCTGCCGATGTACCCGGAGGACGACCTCGAGCCGGCCATCCAGCGCCTCACCGGCTTCCTCGAGCAGTACTGGGGCGGCCCCGGCTCGTACAGCGAGGAGCGCGGCCACCCGCGGTTGCGCATGCGGCACATGCCGTTCCGCGTCAACCCCGACGCCCGCGATCGCTGGCTGAAGCACATGCGCGCCGCCGTCGACACCCTCGAACTGCCGCCGCTGCAGGAGGCGATGCTCTGGGACTACCTCGAGCGCGCCGCCCACGCGATGGTGAACACGTTCGAGCAGTAGCGGCTCCGCTAGATTCGTCGGCGACACCACGAAGGAGTGATGGATGCCCGGCAGCGCCCTCGACGAACCCGACGCCCTCGTCATCGGAGCCGGTCTCGCCGGTCTGGTGGCCGCGTCCGAGCTGCTGAACGCCGGCCGCACGGTCACGATCGTCGACCAGGAGCCCGAGGCGAGCCTCGGCGGCCAGGCGTGGTGGTCGTTCGGCGGTCTCTTCTTCGTGGACTCGCCGGAGCAGCGCCGCATGGGCGTGCACGACTCGCTCGAGCTGGCGCGACAGGACTGGTTCGGCTCCGCCGGCTTCGATCGCGACGAGGACGCCTGGCCGCGCCGCTGGGCCGAGGCCTACCTCGAGTTCGCCGCGGGCGAGAAGCGCGCCTGGGTGCGCGAGCAGGGCATGTCGTTCTTCCCGGTCGTCGGCTGGGCCGAGCGCGGCGGCGGGCTCGCGAGCGGGCACGGCAACTCGGTGCCGCGCTTCCACATCACCTGGGGCACCGGGCCGGCAGTGCTCGAGCCGTTCCTCCGACGGGTGCGCCGGGGCGTCGACGAGGGCCGCGCGACGCTGCTGTTCCGGCACCGCGTCGACGAGCTGGTCGTCGAGGGCGGTGCCGTGGTGGGCGCGCGCGGCGCGATCCTGGCTCCGGATGCCGCCGAGCGCGGCGCCGACAGCACCCGCCAGGTGGTGGGCGGGTTCGACCTCCGCTCCGCTGCCGTCATCCTGACGACCGGCGGCATCGGCGGCGACTTCGATCTGGTGCGGGAGTTCTGGCCTGAGCGCATGGGCCCGGCGCCCGACCGCTTCCTCTCCGGGGTGCCGAAGTCGACCGACGGTCGGATGCTGCGCATCGCCGAGCGCAGCGGCGCGCACCTGATCAACCTCGACCGCATCTGGGCCTATACCGAGGGCATCGCGAACCACTCCCCGGTGTGGAGCGACCACGGCATCCGCATCCTCCCCGGGCCCTCGAGCCTCTGGCTCGACGCCACCGGGCGCCGCCTGCCGACGCCGTTGTTCCCCGGCTTCGACACCGTCGACACGATGCGGCACATCCGGCACACCGGGCACGACCACACCTGGTTCGTGCTCACGCAGGCCATCATCGAGAAGGAGTTCGCGCTGTCGGGCAGCGAGCAGAATCCCGACCTGACCGGCAAGAGCGTGCGCGAGCTGCTGCGCCAGCGGCTGGGCAAGGGCGCCACCGAGCCGGTCGAGCGGTTCAAGCGCGACGGGGAGGACTTCGTCGTCGCCGACACCCTGGACGAGCTGCTCGCCGGCATGCAGGCGCTGACGCCCGACGTGCCGATCGACGCCGAGGGTGCGCGCCGCGAGATCGAGGCGCGCGACCGGGAGCTCGACCACGACTTCGCCAAGGACGCCCAGCTCAACGCCATCCGGCAGGCCCGGCACTACCGCGGCGACCGCCTCATCCGCGTGGCGAAGCCGCACAAGCTGCTCGACCCCAAGGCTGCGCCGCTCATCGCGGTGCGGCTGCGCCCGCTGACCCGCAAGACGCTCGGCGGCATCGAGACCGACCTGTCGGGGCGCGCGCTCGGCGCCGACGGCGTACCGATCCCCGGTCTGTACGGCGCCGGCGAGGTGACCGGCTTCGGCGGCGGCGGGATGCACGGCTACCGCGCCCTCGAGGGCACCTTCCTCGGCGGTTGCCTGTTCAGCGGGCGCGTCGCCGGCCGCGCCGTCGCCGCGGGGTAGCGCGGCAGGATCTCGACGAACGTCGACCGACCGTCGCTGGTGCGCGCCGCCGGCATCCGGGAGTCTTGCCCCATGCCGCTGATCACCGAGGAGCACCCGGTCACCGACGTGCCCGCCGCCCCGCCCGCCGAGGCGCTCGAGCACTTCTCAGCCCTGCTGCGGTTCGAGACCGACTGCTGGGACGTGCACCACGCCCTGGAGCAGGGCCACCCTGGTTTCGTCGTGCTCGATGTACGCAGCCCCGAGCTGTTCGCCGAAGGCCACGTCGACGGCGCGGTGAACCTCCCCCGGCGCCGCATCACCGAGCGCAACCTCGCCTCGTACCCGGAGGACACGCTGTTCGTCGTGTACTGCGCCGGCCCGCATTGCAACGGCGCCGACAAGGCGGCGGTCACGCTGTCGCGCCTGGGGCGACCCGTGAAGAAGATGATCGGCGGCGCCACGGGCTGGATCGACGAGGGCTTCGAACTGGTCGGCTGACGCTGGCTAGGATCGCGGTATGACGACCGCGGCACCCGGCTGGTACCCCGATCCGAGCGGCTCCGGCGCGCAGCGCTGGTGGGATGGCGCGCAGTGGACCGAGCGGACCTCCGCCCCGTACAGCGGGCAGCCGCTGCAAGCGCCGTCGGGCACGAGGACGAGCACGCCGTTCATCTGGCTGATCATCGTGCTGCCGCTGATCGTGTACATCCCGCTGTTCTTCGTGGACTGGGGAGGGATGGTCGCCGGCGCCGCGAGCTCCGACCCCTACCGTTCGGCGTACGCCACCTATGCGGTGCTCCTCTCCCCCGGCTACCTGATCACGATGGTGCTGGCCTTCGTGGTCTACGCGCTCACCGTGTTCTTCGCCTACCGCGATCATCGGGCGCTGGAGGCCGCGGGCGTACCGAGGCCGTTCCACTGGGCGTTCGCGTTCATCCAGTCGTACGTGTACCCGATCGGCCGCTCGGTGGTGGTCAAGCGCCGCACCGGCAGCGACGGCGGCACGCTGGCGGCGTCCATCGTCGCCCTGGTGCTGATCTTCGTGCTCGCGATCGCGCTGGTGATCGTGATGCTGTCGCAGATGTTCGCGGCGATGGCGCCGCTCATGCTGCGCTAGCGGGCGATCGTCCAGTTGCGGCGCTTCACCAGCACGTGGCCGCGCTTGGTGGTGAGCCGCGTCCACGGACCGGATCCGTAGACCGCGACGGTGTCGCCGTCGCCGAGGAAGCCGAGGCTGAGTGCCGCGAACCCGGCCCCGGTCGGGATGTGCTCGAGCCCGTCGGCCAGCGGCCGCCCCCACACCTCGCTGCGCACCCGGCGCACGATCTGCTCGCCGGTGCCGGTCGGGATCGCCGCAGCGACCTCGTCGATGCCCGCCTTGGCGGCGTCGTCGAGCAGCGACGCGTCGATCTCGGGCAGCGGGTGCCAGCCGCCCCGGGGCGGTGCGATGGCGGTCCAGGTGACGGTGTTGACCTCCATCGGCACGGTGACGGTGACCGGATGCCCGATCTCCACGTTCGACGTGTCGGCCTGGGTGTCGATCCGGGCCAGCAGCGACCGCACGGGCACCACGGCGTCGAAGGCCTCGGTGTCGAGCACGGCGAAGGTGCGCAGCCCGAGCACGGTGGCGGACTCATCCAGAAGGCCGAGCGGCAGCAGCACCGGAACGTACACGGCGAGCACGCCGGATCCCGCGATGAGCCTGACCGAGCCGTCGTCGACGCGCATGGCCCGTTGCAGATAGACCTGCAGATCGCCGAGCGCGAGGGAGTCCACGAGGGTGAAGGTGCGGGCCATGGCCCTCCTAGACTACGGGCATGACCGATGCGCTGTCGGGCCTGCTCATCGCCCTCGACCTGACCGATACGGGGGCTCGCACCGACGAGGACATCTTCACCGGCCCGAGCCAGCCGATGCCCTTCGGCCGGGTGTTCGGCGGCCAGGTGCTGGCGCAGTCGCTGATCGCCGCACAGCGCACGATCGCGGACGAGCGCATCGTGCATTCCATGCACGGGTACTTCCTGCGGGCCGGCGACACGACGCAGCCGATCACGTTCTCGGTCGACCGCATCCACGACGGCCGCTCGTTCTCCACCCGGCGCACGCAGGCCTACCAGAACGGCCTGCCCATCCTCTCGATGATCGCGTCGTTCCAGGATTCGGATCCGGGGCTCGAGCACCAGACCGAGATGCCGGGCGACCTGCCCGATCCCGAGTCCCTGCCGACGATCCACGACCTGCTGGGCGGCATCGATCATCCGATCGCCCAGGTGTGGGCTCGCGACCGCCCGTTCGACATGCGGCATGTGCCGTCGTCGGTGTACCTGACCGTCGATGGCGAGCAGGTCGCGCACCAGGCGGTGTGGATGCGCGCGGTCGCTCCGTTCCCCGACGACCCCGGTCTGCACCGCGCCGCTCTCGCCTACGCGAGCGACTACACGATCCTCGAGCCCATCCTGCGCCGGCACGGCGTCCCGTGGGCGACGCCGGGTCTCAAGATGGCCAGCCTCGACCACGCCATGTGGTGGCACCGGTTCGGGCGGGTCGACGAGTGGATGCTCTACGTGCAG
>DATMVL010000142.1:0-6613 GCA_035563175.1 Rhodoglobus sp.
CCGGCGGCATCCGGCTCAAGGACGCCGCAGCGGAGGTGTCGGCGCAGACCGGTCTCGGCAAGCGGGAGCTGTACGAGGCGGCGCTGGATTCGCGTTGAGTGTCGATCCGGGGCTCCGCCGTTCGACGCCGTGGTGAGAGAGAGGAATCCCATGGAGCTCACGGTCAACCTGTTCATCACCCTCGACGGCGTCATCCAGGGCCCGGGAGGCCCGGAGGAGGACCGCAGCGGCGGCTTCGACCGCGGCGGCTGGCTGGTGCCGTTCGTCGACGACGACTTCGGCCGCATCGTCGGCGGCTGGTTCGAGAAGCCGCAGGCGTTCCTGCTGGGCCGCCGCACCTACGACATCATGAGCGCCTACTGGCCGAGCGTCACCGACACCGACGACGACACCCCGGTGAAGCTCAACACGCTGCCGAAGTACGTGCCATCGTCGACGCTCACCGACCCGTCGTGGTCGCACACCACCGTGCTGTCGGGGCTCGACGAGGTCGCCGCGCTCAAGGCGCAGCCGGGCGGCGAGCTGCAGGTGCACGGCAGCGGGGCGCTGGCGGCGTCGCTGCTGGAGGCGGGCCTGGTGGATGAGCTGCGCCTGCTGGTCTTCCCGGTGGCGGTGGGCGCCGGCAAGCGCCTGTTCCACGACGTGGTCACCGCGTTCGACCTCGTCGACTCGGCGGTCACGAGCACCGGCGTGGTGTACCAGGCGCTGCGGCCACGCCCGTTCGTGAGCGGCGACCACGTCATCGTGGACGGGCGTGAGACCCTCGTCTGAGTAACGGCAGGCGCGCCGCCGGTACGATCGAACCCATGCCCGACGGCGCATCCTTCACCATCAGCACCCCGATCTTCTATGTCAACGACGTGCCCCACATCGGCCACGCGTACACGGAGGTCGCGGCCGACGTGCTCGCGCGCTGGCACCGGCAGCGCGGCGAGGACGCGTGGCTGATGACCGGCACCGACGAGCACAGGCAGAAGATCCTGCGCACCGCGGTGGCGAACAACACCACGCCGAAGCAGTGGGCCGATCAGCTCGTCGAGAGCGCGTGGAAGCCGCTGCTGCAGACCATCGACATCCGCAACGACGATTTCGTGCGCACCACGGAGCCCCGGCACGAGCATGGCGTGGCGGCGTTCATCCAGAAGCTGTACGACGCCGGCCACATCTACTCGGGCGAGTACGAGGGCTACTACTGCGTCGCCTGCGAGGAGTACAAGCAGCTCGACGACCTGCTCGAGACCGAGGTGGGCGACTACGCCGGCCAGCTGCTGTGCAAGATCCACAGCCGCCCCGTCGAGGTGCTCAAGGAGACCAACTACTTCTTCCGCATGAGCGCGTTCGAGCAGCCGCTGCTCGACCTGTACGCGTCGCGGCCCGACTTCGTGCAGCCCTCGAGCGTGCGCAACGAGATCGTGCAGTTCGTCAAGCAGGGCCTGGAGGATCTGTCGATCTCCCGCTCGACCTTCGACTGGGGCGTGCAGGTGCCGTGGGACACCAGCCACGTCGTGTACGTCTGGTTCGACGCGTTGCTGAACTACATCACCGCCAACGGCTGGAACGTCGACGACGAGCGCTTCGCGCAGCGTTGGCCGGCGGTGCATCTGGTGGGCAAGGACATCGCCCGCTTCCACGCGGTGATCTGGCCGGCGATGCTGATGGCTGCCGGGCTCGAGGTGCCGCGCACCGTGTTCGGGCACGGCTGGCTGCTGGTGGGCGGCGAGAAGATGTCGAAGTCGAAGCTGACCGGCATCGCCCCGAACCAGATCACCGACGTCTTCGGTTCGGATGCGTTCCGCTTCTACTTCCTCTCGGCGATCGCCTTCGGGCAGGACGGCTCGTTCAGCTGG
Source organism: Rhodoglobus sp. (assembly GCA_035563175.1). Classification (GTDB taxonomy): domain Bacteria; phylum Actinomycetota; class Actinomycetes; order Actinomycetales; family Microbacteriaceae; genus Rhodoglobus. The sequence continues at coordinate 1,848 of DATMVL010000142.1, forward strand.
GAGGACTTGCACGCCCGGTACCACGCGGAGCTCGCCAACGGCTTCGGCAACCTCGCCTCCCGCGTGCTGGCCATGGTCAACCGCTACTTCGACGGGCGGGTGCCGGAGGCGCAGCGCGACGAGAAGATCGTCGCGATCGAGCGCCGCGTGACCGCGGAGGCCGACGACGCGATCGAGCGCTTCGCGATCCACGAGGCCATCGCATCCGTCTGGCAGCTCGTCGACGCCCTGAACCTGTACATCACCGAGCAGGAGCCGTGGGCGCTCGCGAAGGACGAGGGCAAGCGCGAGCGGCTCGAGCAGGTGCTCGCGACCGCGGTGCACGGGGTCGGCACCCTGGCGGTGCTGCTGAACCCGGTCGTTCCGAAGGCCACGGCGCGCCTCTGGACGGCGCTCGGCGGGCAGGGCACGCTGGACGACGTGGACATCACGCTGGCCGACGAATGGACGGGGGCCGGGTCGGTGACCCCGCTCGACCCGCCGCTGTTCCCGCGCATCGAGGAACCGACGGTTTGACGTTCCTGCGCTCGCGAGACGCCGACGGCCGGGAAGGCCTCGAGCACCCGCCCCTGCCCGAAGCGCTCACCGTCGGCGTGTACGACAACCACGCGCACCTCGAGTTCGCCGACGGCGCCGACCCGATCGACTACATGGAGGCGCTGGATCGCGCCTCGAGCGTCGGCGTCCGCGGGGTGGTGCAGGTCGGCACCGACCTCGAGACCTCGCGATGGTCGGCCGAGGTCGCCTCGCATGAGCCGCGGATGCTCGCCGCGGTCGCGCTGCACCCCAACGAGGCGCCCGAACTGGATGCCCGCGGCGAGCTCGATGCGCACCTTGCGGGCATCGACGAGCTCGCCGCCGTGCCCCGCGTGCGCGCCATCGGCGAGACCGGCCTCGACTTCTACCGCACCGGCGACGAGGGGCGCGCGGCGCAGCTGCGCTCGTTCGAGGCGCACATCGACATCGCGAAGCAGCACGGGCTCGCGCTGCAGATCCACGACCGCGACGCCCACCAGGACGTCGTCGACACGCTTCACCGGGTGGGCGCTCCGGAGCGCACCGTGTTCCACTGCTTCTCGGGCGACGCCGAGTTCGCGAAGCTCGTCGCCGACGCCGGCTGGTACCTCTCTTTCGCCGGTACCGTCACGTTCAAGAACGCGCACGGCTTGCGGGAGGCGCTCGAGGTCATCCCGCGCTCCCGCATCCTGGTCGAGACCGACTCGCCGTTCCTGACGCCGCACCCCTTCCGCGGCCGCCCGAACTCGCCGTATCTGGTGCCGTGGACGCTCCGGGCGATGGCCGCCCACCTGGAGACCGACGTGTCGATGCTGGCCGCCCAGGTCAGCTCGAACACCGAGGAGGTCTACGGCTCGTGGGACGCCGACCCGGTGATGCAGGAGCCGACGGGGCCGTTCGCGGAGCTGGCGTGAGCGTCACGCTCCTGGGTCCCGCGCAGATCCGGGACCTCGCCGACCTGCTCGGCGTGAATCCCACGAAGAAGCTCGGCCAGAACTTCGTGGTGGACGCGAACACGGTCCGCCGCATCGTGCGCGCGGCCGACGTGCAGGCCGGCGAGTGCGTGGTCGAGGTCGGCCCCGGGCTGGGATCGCTGACCCTCGCGCTGCTGGAGGCACGGGCATCCGTCGTCGCCGTCGAGATCGACCAGCGGCTGGCCGAGCAGCTGCCGGTCACCGTGGCCCAGCTGGCTCCGGATGCGGAGCTCACCGTGGTGACCGCCGATGCGCTGCGCGTGACCGAGCTGCCGTCGCAGCCGACCGTGCTCGTCGCCAACCTGCCCTACAACGTGTCGGTGCCGGTGCTGCTGCACTTCCTCGAGACGTTCCCGGCCATCGCCCGCGGGCTCGTCATGGTGCAGGCCGAGGTGGGGGAGCGGCTCGCGGCCGCGCCCGGATCGAAGATCTACGGCTCCCCGAGCGTGAAGGCGGCCTGGTACGGCGCGTTCTCGCTCGCCGGCAAGGTGTCGCGGCAGGTGTTCTGGCCGGTGCCGAACGTCGACTCCGTGCTGGTGCGGTTCGACCGGCACGCCGAGCCCGGGGACGAGGCCGAGCGGCGGCGCACCTTCGCCCTGGTCGACGCCGCGTTCGGCCAGCGGCGCAAGATGCTGCGGCAGTCGCTCTCGGGCGTGCTCGACGACCCGGTGGCACGGCTCGAGGCGGCCGGCGTCGAGCCGACCGAACGCGGCGAGCAGCTGACCGTCGCCGATTTCGTGCGCATCGCCCGCGGCTGACGGGTCTGGCGGCATGCAGCCCCTCGGCTAGGTTGGAACCATGACGCTCGCGGCCGGCACCGAGGTGGTGCACGCGCGGGCGCCGGGCAAGATCAACGTCTTCCTCAGGGTCGGTGCGCTGCTCGACGACGGGTACCACGACGTCGCCAGCGCCTATCAGGCGGTGTCGCTGTATGAGGATGTGCGCGCTTCGCCGGCCGACGACTTCTCGGTCGCGGTCACCGGCAGCGTCGACCTCAGCGGGGTGCCGACCGACGGCTCGAACATCGCGATCAAGGCGGCGCGGCTGCTGGCACGGCGGGCCGACTTCCGGGGCGGCGTGGCGCTGGAGATCGACAAGCACGTGCCGGTCGCCGGCGGGATGGGCGGCGGATCGGCGGATGCCGCGGCCACGCTGCTGGCCTGTGACGCCCTGTGGGGCACCGGCCTCTCGCGCGAGGAGCTGCTGGGCCTCGCGTCGGAGCTCGGCGCCGATGTGCCCTTCGCGTTCACCGGCGGCACCGCGATCGCCACCGGCCGCGGCGATCAGCTGAGCCCCGCGCTGGCCACGGGCCAGTTCCAGTGGGTGCTCGCCCTGGCCGAGGGAGGGCTGTCGACACCGGAGGTGTACCGCGAGCTGGATGCGCACCGGCAGCGGCACGCGCAGGACATCTTCCCGGCACCGCAGACCCCCAGCGTCGACGCGAACGTGCTGCAGGCGCTGCGCGCGGGCGACCCGCACATGCTGGCCGAGGTGCTCGGCAACGACCTGCAGGCCCCTGCGCTGCACCTGCGGCCCGAGCTCACCCGGGTGCTCGAGCTCGGCGAGGAGAACGGCGCACTCGCCGGACTGGTCTCGGGATCCGGGCCGACCATCGCGTTCCTGGCCGCGGACCTCGACGCCGCGCTCGAGCTGCAGATCGCCCTCAGCGCCGCCCGCCTCACCGTGCTGCGGGCGACCGGGCCCGTGCACGGGGCCCGGCTGCTCGCGGAGTGACCGGCCTCAGCTGATCTCGGAGCTGACCGCGGTCGGACCGTCGTACTCGCGGTCCGGCAGCGCGCGCAGCGCCTCGAGCACGCTCATGCGCGTTCCTTCCTGTCGATCGTCACGGCGGATGCCGTGCGATGGCCGCCGGAGTCGGCGATGACCTCCTCGAGCGCGACGTCCCAATCGGCGAGATAGCGCTGCAGCCCGTAGTGCTCGAGCGCGAACGCGCGGGCGACCCGCCCGCGGGCCGCGGCCTCGTCGGGGTCGGCGAGCAGCATCCTGGCCGTCGCCACCAGCTCGTCCACGTCGCTGGAGACGGCACCGGCGCCGGGCGGCACCGCGCGGAACGCCTCGGTCATGCCGAGCGCGATGACGGGCATGCCGAGGTGCATCGCCTCGAGCAGCGACAGACCGAGCGAGGTCCAGCGCTGCGGGTGGATGTAGGCGCGGCGACGCGCGAGCTCGGCGTGCAGCCGGTCGGGTGGCAGGTCGCCCGCGGACGAGACGTCGGTCTCGAGATCGAGCGCATCGGCATCGATGCCGAACACGTCGACGGGGGCCGCCCTCGCGAACGCCGGCAGCAGATCGGTGCCGGTCACCCGCCAGCGGCGCATCGGCTCGTTGATGACCGCGCCCAGCCGCGGCAGCCCCCCGGTGTACAGCGGGCCGGGATCGGGCACGCCGTGCTCGATCACGATCGTGCGGGTCGATCCGGTGTCCCACAGCAGCCGGTTGACGTGCGTGACGTGCGCGATGACCACGTCGTCGCGATCGGCGAACGGGTGCCGGGCGTCCGGGGTGACGCCGCGCGGGGTGTTGTGCTCGACGTAGACCGTCGGGGCGGTGCGCCGCATGAGCCGGCGTGCGTCGTCCACATCCTCAGGCCGTTGCGCCACGACGACGTCGATGCCGGCGTCGGCGAGCTCCGACAGCTGGACCTCGATCGCGTTGCCGGGCCAGTCCCGGCCGGACCGGCCACCGCCGCCCGGGGTGAGCGGCACGAGGTACTCGTGCGGTCCGCGGACGAACCCGTCCATCCACCCGCCGTGCACGTGCCAGACGAGGACCCTCACCGGGCCGTCTCCCGGCGGCCGGCGGTACGCTGCTCATCCACCCATCCAGCACAGCGGACCGGTGTGCTGCACACCATCCCTTGCACGTGCCGCCGCCGATCGCTAGCCGAGGAGCCATGAACGCCTTCCGCACGGCCCGGCTCTGGCGCGCCGCGATCGGCGTGCTCGCCGCCGTCGTGTCGCTCGCCGTGGCGGAGCTGCTCGCCCTGTTCGTCGGCGCCGGCAGCAGCCCGCTGTTCGCGGTCGGCTCCTTCGTCATCGACCTCGCCCCGCCGTGGCTCAAGGATGCGGCCATCGCCCTGTTCGGCACGGGCGACAAGGCGGCGCTCCTGGTCGCCCTCGGCCTGCTGGTGCTCGTGCTGGCCGTCGCGACGGGCTTGCTGGACACCGCGCGACCCCCGTGGGGGATGGTGCTGCTCGGCGCGATCGGCGTGGCCGCGGCGGCGATCGCCCTGACCCGGTCCGGTTCCTCGCCGCT
>DATMVL010000143.1:0-3359 GCA_035563175.1 Rhodoglobus sp.
GCGGCGCGAGGCGACCCCGGCGGCCGCCATCACCTTCTGCAGGCGCTCGCCCTCTGCCGATGCGCCGGCGTCCTGGCCGCCGGGGGCGCGCGATGCCGCCTCAGCCACGCTCGTCAAACCCGTCGGCCCCGTCCGGCAGCAGGGGCGAGATCGGCGGCAGCTCGTCGATCGAGTTGATGCCAAGGTGGGTGAGCAGCATCGGCGTGGTCTCGTAGTGGATCGCGCCGGTCTCCGGGTCGGCGAACGCCTCGGTGATGAGGCCGCGGCCGAGCAGGGTGCGCACCACCGAGTCGACGTTCACCGCGCGGATGCTGGCGATCGCGCCACGGCTGATCGGCTGCTTGTAGGCGATCACCGCGAGGGTCTCGAGCGCCGCCTGGCTGAGCTTGGTCGGGCTCTGCGTGAGCACGAAGTCGCGCACCACCACGTCGTGCTCGGGCCGCACGTAGATGCGCCAGCCGCCGCCCACCTCGCGCAGCTCGAAGCCGCGTCGCGGTCCGCCGGCCTGCCCGTCGTAGTCGGCGACCAGCCGCTCGATTGACTGCCGCACGGCCGGCACCGGGGCGCCGAGCGCGGTGGCCAGCGAGACCAGGCTCTGCGGCTCCTCGGAGACCATCAGGATGGCCTCGATCGCGCGCTCGAGGTCGACGACCGGCGGTCGCGCCTCGGCGTCCATCAGCTCGGTGTCGGTGTCAGTTGCCATAGTCGTTCCCAAGGTTGGCGAGGCTCTCGTCGGACCAGTGCTCGGCCGACCAGTGCACGGTGAGCTCCCCCAGCGGCTCGAGCTGCTCGAACCCGACGAACGCGCCGCGGTACAGCTCGAGCACGGCGAGGAAGCGGGCGACCACGACGCCCTTCTGCTCGGCACCGGCGACCAGCTGCCGGAACGTCATCGGCTCGCCGCGGCGCAGCAGCGCCACGACGTGCGCCGCCTGCTCCCGGATGCTCACCAGCGGCGCGTGCAGATGGTCCAGCCCCACGGTGGGGATGGTCCGCGGGGTGAAGGCGAGCGTGGCCAGGGCGGCGAAGTCGTCGAGCGACAGCGTCCAGCGGAGTTCGGGCGTGGTCGCCCGGAACCGGTCCTCCAGCCGCACGGCGCGGAAGTGGCGCGACGACTCGGCGTCGAGCCGGCCGGCGAACCAGGTCGCCGCCTCCTTGAACGCCCGGTACTGCAGCAGACGCGCGAACAGCAGGTCGCGGGCCTCGAGCAGCGCGACGTCCTCCGCATCCACCAGCTCGCCCTGCGGCAGCAGTCCCGCGATCTTGAGGTCCAGCAGGGTCGCGGCGACCACCAGGAACTCGCTGGCCTCGTCGAGCTCCTCCTCGGAGTCGAGCCCGCGCAGGTAGGCGATGAACTCGTCGGTCACCCTCGACAGCGACACATCGGTGATGTCGAGCTCGTGCTTGGTGATGAGGCTCAGCAGCAGGTCGAACGGGCCGTCGAAGTTGCCGAGCGAGACCCGGAATCCCGTCGCCTCCTCGGCGGGAGGCGCCTCGTCGACGTCGCTAGGCGACGGCGGCACGCGAGATCAGCTCCCGGGCGAGCTGGCGGTACGCGTCCGAGCCGGAGTGCTGGGGCGCGAACTCGGTGATGGGCTCCCCCGCGATGCTGGCGTCGGGGAACTTCACGGTGCGGCCGATCACGGTGTACAGCACGGTCTCGCCGAAGGTCTCGACCACGCGCTCCATGACCTCGCGCGAGTGCAGCAGACGCGGGTCGTACATGGTGGCCAGGATACCGTCGAGCGAGATCGACGGGTTCAGGCGGTCGCGCACCTTCTCGATGGTCTCGATCAGCAGGGCGACGCCGCGGAGGGCGAAGAACTCGCACTCGAGCGGGATGATCACGCCGTGCGCGGCGGTCAGCGCGTTCACGGTGAGCAGGCCGAGCGACGGCTGGCAGTCGATCAGGATGACGTCGTACTGGTCGGCGACCTTGCGCAGGGCGCGGGCGAGGATGGTCTCGCGCGCGACCTCGTTGACCAGGTGCACCTCGGCGGCCGAGAGGTCGATGTTCGCCGGGATGAGGTGCAGGTTCGGCACGGCGGTGTCGACGATGACCTCGGCCGGGTTCGACACGGTGCCGAGCAGCAGGTCGTAGACGGTCGCCATGTCGTGCGTATTCACGCCGAGACCGGCCGAGAGCGCACCCTGCGGGTCGAAGTCGACGACCAGCACCCGGCGGCCGTACCCGGCGAGCGCGGCGCCGAGGTTGATCGTGCTCGTGGTCTTGCCCACCCCGCCCTTCTGGTTGCAGAGCGTGATGATGCGGGCCGGGCCGTGCTGCTGCAGCACCGGCGGCTCGGGGAAGGTCTTGTACGGGCGACCGGTCGGTCCCATGCCCCCGCGGAGAGGCGTGAGCACCGCCGTATCGTTGGGCTGCGCCGTCATGCAGGCAGTGTAGGCACGACGCCGTCGGAATCCGCGGCCGAACACGCGGGGGTAGACCGGCTGGCCTCAAGCAGTGGTCGAGGGTTCACCGCGCGCGCGGGTGCGACGACTGGTAGACGTCACGCAGCGCATCCGCCGTCACCATCGTGTAGATCTGCGTGGTCGCCACCGACGCGTGCCCGAGCAGCTCCTGCACGACCCGCACGTCGGCGCCGCCCTGCAGCAGGTGCGTGGCGAAGCTGTGCCGGAAGGTGTGCGGCGAGATCTCGACGCCCAGCTGCGCCCGTTCGGCCGCGGCGCGGATGATGAGGAAGGCGTGCTGCCGCGACAGCCGCCCGCCGCGCATCCCCAGGAACAGCGCCGGCGTGGCGGTGCCGCGGGTCGACAGCGTCGGGCGCGCGCGGACCAGGTACGCCGCGATGGCGGCCTGCGCGTAGCTGCCCACCGGCACGATGCGCTGCTTGCCGCCCTTGCCGAACAGCCGCACCACGTCGCCGTCGATGACGTCGTCGACGTTGAGCGCCACCGCCTCCGACACCCGGGCCCCGGTCGCGTACAGCAGCTCGAGCAGGGCCTTGTCGCGCAGCGCCGCGGGCTCGTCGCCGTCGGTCGCGGCGAGCACTGCGCCCATCTGGTCGATCGAGATCGCCTTCGGCAGCCGCATCGGCGACTTCGGGGGGCGGGCGTCGACGGCGACGTCGTCCGTCACGACGCCCTCCTCGAGCAGGAACCGGTGCAGTCCGCGCACCGACGACAGCATGCGGGCGACGGATGACGCGGCGAGCGGCTCTTCGCGGGTGCGCAGCGCCGCGGCGAACGCCGTCACGTCCTCGGCCTTCGCGGCGGCCGCATCCTCGACTCCGCGCTGGAGCAGGAACGCCGTATACCCGTCCAGGTCGCGGCGGTAGGCCTGCAGGGTGTTGGCCGACAGGCCGCGCTCGATGGCCACGTGCCGGAGGTACCGGTCG
>DATMVL010000144.1:0-6040 GCA_035563175.1 Rhodoglobus sp.
TCGAGGTGACGTGCCCCGGCAACGAGTCGGCGATGGCGCTCGTCGGTGCGGCCGGTCGCCTCGGGGTCACGGCGAAGGCCCGAGAGGTGCGCGGCGTGAACCGCGTCGTGATCCGCGACGGCGAGGCGATCGGGGACATGCTCGAGGCCATGGGGGCGGTCGAGACTCGCCAGAACTGGGAGGACCTGCGCCAGCGCCGCGAGGTGCGGGCGACGGCGAACCGCCTCGTCAACTTCGACGACGCCAACCTGCGCCGCTCCGCGCAGGCCGCCGTCGCCGCGTGCGCGCGGGTCGAGCGGGCGCTCGAGATCCTCGGGCCCGAGGTGCCCGAGCATCTGCGGTACGCGGGGGAGCTGCGCCTGCGCTTCCGCGACTCCAGCCTCGACGAGCTCGGCCATCACGCCGACCCGCCGATGACGAAGGACGCCGTGGCCGGCCGCATCCGCCGCCTGCTGGCGATGGCCGACAAGAAGGCCTCCGACGACGGCATCCCGGGCACGGACGCGAACCTGCCGCCCGAACTCGTGGAATAGGGCCCGTTGCCGCCGGGTTCTCGCTCAATAGACTGAGAACAGTCCCCCGGACACGGCCGCGCACGCGGCCACGGGGTCGATCGCTAGGAGAACTCGATGGCCGAATACACCCTGCCCGACCTGCCCTACGACTACTCGGCCCTGGCGCCGAGCATCAGCGGCACCATCATGGAGCTGCATCACTCGAAGCACCACCAGACCTACGTGACCGGCGCCAACACCGCGCTGGCCGCACTCGCGGAGGCGCGCGAGAAGAACGACCTCGCCAACGTCAACAAGCTCGAGAAAGACCTCGCCTTCAACCTCGGCGGTCACGTCAACCACTCCGTGTTCTGGACGAACATGTCCCCGGACGGCGGCGACAAGCCGACCGGCGACCTCGCCGCCGCGATCGACGACCAGTTCGGCTCGTTCGACGCTTTCGTCGCGCAGTTCACGGCCGTCGCGCTCGGTGTGCAGGGCTCCGGCTGGTCGGTGCTCGCCTACGACTCGATCGGCCAGAAGCTCGCGATCTTCCAGCTCTTCGACCAGCAGGGCAACGTGCCGCTCGGCCTCGTGCCGCTGCTCATGCTCGACGTCTGGGAGCACGCGTACTACCTCGACTACAAGAACGTGCGCGCCGACTACGTCAAGGCGTTCTGGAACATCGTGAACTGGGCCAACGTGCAGCAGCGCTACACCACCGCCCGCGAGAAGACGGACGGCCTGCTGCTACTGTCGTAGCGGCGCCGTGGCCGGGGTCCTCACGGCCCCGGCCGCTCCCGTCATCCACCACCACACCCCCGCAGTACGGCGCCCAGGCGCCCAGTTCGATACGGAGCAGCAGTGACCAAGATCGGCATCAACGGATTCGGCCGCATCGGCCGGAACTACTTCCGCGCCGCGCTCGCCAAGGGCAGCGATCTCGAGATCGTCGCCGTCAACGACCTGACGGACAACCAGACCCTGGCGCAGCTGCTCAAGTACGACTCGATCACCGGTCGCCTCGACGCCACCGTCGAGTACGACGACGAGAACATCATCGTCAACGGCAAGGCCATCCGCGTCTTCGAGGAGAAGGACCCGGCCGCCCTGCCGTGGTCGGACTACGGCGTCGAGATCGTCATCGAGTCCACCGGCCGCTTCACCAAGGCCGAGGATGCCCGTAAGCACATCGACGGCGGCGGCGCCAAGAAGGTGCTGATCTCCGCTCCCGCGACCGGTGAGGATGCGACGTTCGTGCTCGGCGTGAACGAGGACAGCTACGACCCGGCGAACCACCACATCATCTCCAACGCCTCCTGCACCACCAACTCGCTGGCCCCGCTGGCGAAGGTCTTCAACGACGCGTTCGGCATCGAGCGCGGTCTGATGACCACGATCCACGCCTACACCGCCGACCAGAACCTGCAGGACGGCCCGCACAAGGACCCGCGCCGCGCCCGCGCCGCCGCGATCAACATCGTGCCGACCTCGACCGGTGCCGCCAAGGCGATCGGCCTGGTGCTGCCGGAGCTCAACGGCAAGCTCGACGGCTACTCGCTGCGCGTGCCGGTGCCCACCGGATCGATCACCGACCTCACGCTGGTCGCGTCGCGCCCCGTCACCATCGACGAGATCAAGGCCGCCTACAAGGAGGCCGCCGAGGGCAAGCTCAAGGGCATCCTGAAGTACTCGGAGGACCCGCTGGTGTCGAGCGACATCGTCACCGACCCGCACTCGTCGATCTTCGACGCGCCGCTCACCAAGGTGCTCGGCGATCAGGTGAAGCTGTACAGCTGGTACGACAACGAGTGGGGCTACAGCAACCGCCTCGTCGACCTCACCGAGTACGTCGCCGCGCGCCTCTAGTCCGATGCCGCTCCGCACCCTCGACTCGCTGGGTGAGCTCGCGGGCAAGCGCGTCGTCGTCCGCTGCGATCTGAACGTCCCCCTCGAGGGCGGCCGGATCACGGACGACGGCCGCATCCGCGCGTCCCTGCCCACGCTCAACGAACTCATCCACGCCGGTGCGCGCATCGTCGTGATCTCGCACCTCGGTCGTCCCGACGGCGAGCCGAACGCCGAGTACAGCCTCGAGCCGGTCGCGCACCGGCTGAGCGAGCTGCTGGGCAAGCCGGTCGTGTTCGCGCACGACACGGTCGGCGCCGCGGCGAGCGAGGCCGTGGACGGCCTCGCCGGCGGCGACGTCGCCCTGCTCGAGAACCTGCGGTTCAACGCGCCCGAGACGTCGAAGGACGCCGCCGAGCGCGAGGCGTTCGCCGCGAAGCTCGCCGCGTTCGGCGACGCCTTCGTCTCCGACGGATTCGGTGTCGTGCACCGCAAGCAGGCGAGCGTGTACGAGCTGGCCGACGCGCTGCCGAGCGCCGCCGGCCGGCTCGTCGAGCGGGAGCTCGGCGTGCTCGAGCGGCTGACGGTCGACCCGCAGAAGCCCTACACCGTGGTGCTGGGCGGCTCGAAGGTCTCCGACAAGCTCGCCGTCATCGACGCACTGCTGCCGAAGGTCGACACGCTGCTCGTCGGCGGCGGGATGCTGTTCACGTTCCTGGCGGCGCAGGGCCACAAGGTGGGCGCCAGCCTGCTGGAGGCCGACCAGATCGACACGGTGAAGGGCTACCTCGCGCGCGCGCAGGAGCTCGGGGTCGAGCTGGTGCTGCCGACCGACATCGTCGTGGCGTCGAAGTTCGGCGCCGATGCGCAGCACGAGGTCACGGCCGCTGACGCGATCGAGGACACGCCGTTCGGCGGGTCCGGCCTCGGCCTCGACATCGGACCCGAGACGGCGCGCGACTTCGCGACGCGCATCGACGCCTCGAAGACGGTGTTCTGGAACGGGCCGATGGGCGTCTTCGAGCTCGCCCCGTTCGCGGCCGGCACGAAGGCGGTCGCGGCCGCCCTCACCGGGCTGCGCGACGGGTTCGGCGTGGTCGGCGGCGGGGACTCCGCCGCGGCCGTGCGGGCGCTCGGGTTCCGCGACGACCAGTTCGGCCACATCTCCACCGGCGGCGGGGCCAGCCTGGAGTTCCTCGAGGGCAAGCGGCTCCCCGGCCTGGAGGTGCTCGGATGGCAGTGAAGCGGGTCCCGCTGATCGCGGGCAACTGGAAGATGAACCTCGACCACCTGCAGTCGATCGCGTTCGTGCAGAAGCTGGCCTGGACGCTCAAGGATGCCCGGCACGACTTCGGGGCCGCCGGTTCCGAGGTCGCCGTGTTCCCGCCGTTCACCGACCTCCGCTCGGTGCAGACGCTGGTCTCGGCCGACAAGCTCGACATCGTGTTCGGCGGCCAGGACCTCTCCGAGCACGACTCGGGCGCCTACACCGGCGAGATCTCCGGTGCCTTCCTCAAGGCACTCGAGTGCCGGTACGTTCTCATCGGGCACTCGGAGCGCCGGCAGTACCACGGCGAGACCGACGAGCTGCTGGGGCGCAAGGTCGCCGCGGCGGTGAAGCACGGGCTGGTGCCGGTGCTGTGCGTGGGCGAGACCGCGGACGACCTCGAGCAGCACGGCCCGAGCGCCGTGCCGGTCGCGCAACTGCGCGCCGCGCTCGAGGGGCTGCAGGGCGCGCCGGAGCTGGTCGTGGCGTACGAGCCGGTCTGGGCCATCGGCTCCGGTCAGGCGGCGACGCCCGAGCAGGCGCAGCAGGTCGCGGCACGACTGCGCGAGACGCTCGCCGAGCTGCTCGGCGACGAGGCGGCGCAGGCCACGCGCATCCTGTACGGCGGGTCCGTGAAGGCGGCCAACATCGCCGGCTTCATGCGCCAGCCGGATGTCGACGGCGCCCTGGTCGGCGGCGCGAGCCTCGATGTGCAGGAGTTCGCGAGCATCGCGCGATTCCAGAAGCACGTGGGCGTGTAGCCGATCCGTCGTCCCGAGTCGTTGGTAGCGCTGCGCCGCGACTCGCGTACACTGACTGAGGCTTTCCGAAAGGGTTCTCGATGATCGCTGTGCTCTCCGTGTTCCTCCAGGTGATCCTGGGCATCACGAGCCTGCTGCTGACGCTGCTCATCCTGCTGCACCGCGGTCGTGGTGGCGGGCTCTCCGACATGTTCGGCGGCGGCGTCACGTCCAACCTCGGGGCATCCGGCGTGGCCGAGCGCAATCTCAACCGGTTCACGGTCATCCTCGGGCTGGTGTGGGTCTCCTGCATCATCGCCCTGGGTCTCATCACCAAGTTCGACGGCGCATAAGGAGTACCGATGGCAGCAGGTGGTAGCGCGATCCGCGGGTCGCGCGTCGGCGCAGGCCCGATGGGCGAGCAGGACCGGGGCTTCCGGGCCGAGAGCATCACGGTCTCGTACTGGGACGCGCTCGGCAACGAGACGGTGCGCCACTTCGCGGCGAACCTCCCCGACGACGAGATCCCCGATGTGATCGACTCGCCGACCACCGGCCTCCCCGCCGGTCGCGACCGCGAGAACCCGCCGCAGCTGGCGAAGACCGAGCCCTACAAGACGCACCTCGCCTACGTGAAGGAGCGCCGCACCGACGAGGAGGCCGCGCAGCTCCTCGAGGACGCCCTCGTGCAGCTGCGCATCCGCCGCGGCACGCTCACCGCGTCCGAGTAGACCCCGCGATACGGCGAAGCGGGCGGGAACCGGAAGGTCCCGCCCGCTTCGCCGTTCCGGTCAGGAGTCCTGCGCGTCCGCGCTGGTCCAGAACTGCCCGGGGTAGATCAGGTTCTCCGGCACCTCGGCCGCGGCGTCCGCGTCCACGAAGAACAGCGTGCGTCGGCGCCCCTCGACGCCGGCGGCCGGCACCTCGTTCACGCTCACGCCCGCGAGGGTGAGCCCTAGGGCCGAGGCCTTGTCCGGGCCCGCGACGACCGCCCACACCCGAGCCGACGAGTTGATCACCGGCAGGGTCAGGCTGATGCGCTCCGGCGGCGGCTTCGGGGAGTTGCGCACGGAGATGACCGTCTTCTCGGTCTCGCGGATGCCGCCGCGCTCGGGGAACAGCGACGCGATGTGCCCGTCCGGGCCGACGCCGAGGAAGGTGATGTCGAAGTTCGGCATGGAGGCGTTCCGCGGGCTGCGTGCGGCGATGACCTGAGCGTAGGCGTCCGCCGCCTCGTCGAGCTCGAGACCGCTGTCGGAAGCGGCGATCACGTGCACGCGATCCGGGTCGACCGGCACATGATCGAGCAGTGCCTCGCGGGCCTGGGTCTCGTTGCGCTCCGGGTCGCCGGCCGGCAGCCAGCGCTCGTCGCCCCACCAGAAGTCGATCGCGCCCCAGTTGACGGTGTCGCGAGCCGGCGACGCGTTGATCGCCTCCAGCACCGCCTTGCCCATGGTGCCGCCGGTGAGGACCACCGACGCCTCCTCGAACTCGTCGACGAGATCCACCATCTTGGTGATGAAGCGCGCCGCGACGGCTCCCGCCAGCGACTCCTTGTCTGGGTGGACGATGACGCGTCGCTCGTTGGTGCTCATTCAGGCCTTCGCGGTAACGGGTTCGGGCAGCGTGCCCAGTCCCTTGGTCATGACGTCGCCGAACAGCTCGTCCGGGTCGAGTCGTCGCAGCTCCTC
>DATMVL010000145.1:0-4483 GCA_035563175.1 Rhodoglobus sp.
GGAGGCGACAGAAGTGGCGGAATGGATGCGCGGGGTCAGCGCGCGAGCACCAGCAGCTCGCCGACCTCGCAGTCGAGGGCGTCGCACACCGCACGCAGGGTCGAGTAGCGGATGGCCCGCGCCCGGTCGTTCTTGAGCACGGAGAGGTTCACCACGCTGACGCCCACCGTCTTCGACAACTGCGTCAGGGTCATCCCACGTTCGGCGAGCAGTTCGTCCAGCCGGCAATGGATGCCGGTGGGGCCCTCGTCGTCGGTCACACCAGGCCTTCGCTGTCGCGCTGCAACCGCTGTCCGATCTCGAAGGCCGCCGCGACCACGGTCAGCGCGAACGCCCAGGCGAGTGGGGAGAGGTCGAGCTCGACCAGCAGCGGCGGCAGCTGCGCCGTGTCGAGCGCCAGAGCCGCCTCCGCGTTCGCGATGCCGGTCAGCAGCGGACCGACCATGCCGGCCACGAGGACGAGGATCGCGACGACCCCGATGCCCCAGGTCGCCGACCGCACGAACGGCTTGCCCAGGAACACGCGCACGCACAGCCACGCCAGCGCGGCGCAGATGCCCAGGACGAGCAGCGACGACACCGCGGCCGCTCCCATCATCGCGGCCCGGCCGCCGGCCGAGAGATCGACCGTCAGCGAGACCGCATCGAACGTGGCGCCGGCGAAGCCGGCGTCCAGGGGCGCGGCCAACGGCACGTCCGTGAGCAGCACCGGTCCGGATGCCCGGCTCACCAGCCGCTGGACCAGCAGCACCACCTCGACCACCGCCACTGCGGCGGCAGCGCCCGCGATGAAGCCGAGGATGACCTTCTCGGCGAGGCCGAGTGCCCGTCGTGCTCTTACTGCAGCGGTATTCATGCCGACGCTCCTAACGATTCTCGATATTAACGAATATCGATAAGGTAGGCCGTCGCGGATGGACGCGCAAGAGAAGGTCACGCCCCCAGCGAACAGCCGCCACAAGCGGGGCACCCGTCATTAGTCTCTTTGTATCGGCGCCTCCTGCCCGGCGCCGGGGAGAGTGACTGATGTTCGAACGCTTTACCGATCGCGCCCGTCGCGTCGTCGTCCTGGCCCAGGAAGAGGCCAAGATGCTCAATCACAACTACATCGGGACCGAGCACATCCTGCTCGGCCTCATCCACGAGGGTGAGGGTGTCGCCGCCAAGGCGCTGGAGTCCCTCAACATCTCGCTCGACGCCGTGCGCGAGCAGGTGCAGGACATCATCGGCCAGGGTCAGCAGCAGCCGACCGGCCACATCCCCTTCACGCCTCGTGCGAAGAAGGTGCTCGAGCTGTCCCTGCGCGAGGCGCTGCAGCTCGGCCACAACTACATCGGCACCGAGCACATCCTGCTCGGTCTCATCCGCGAGGGTGAGGGCGTCGCCGCCCAGGTGCTCGTGAAGCTCGGTGCTGACCTGAACCGCGTTCGGCAGCAGGTCATCCAGCTCCTCTCCGGCTACCAGGGCAAGGAAGCGGTCGCCGTCGGCGGCAACGATCAGGCTCCCGACAAGGGCAGCCAGATCCTCGACCAGTTCGGCCGCAACTTCACGCAGGCCGCGCGCGAGGGCAAGCTCGACCCGGTCATCGGGCGCGAGAAGGAGATGGAGCGGGTCATGCAGATCCTCTCCCGCCGCACCAAGAACAACCCCGTGCTGATCGGTGAGCCCGGCGTCGGCAAGACCGCCGTCGTCGAGGGCCTCGCCCAGGCGATCGTGCGCGGCGACGTGCCCGAGACGCTGAAGGACAAGCAGCTGTACTCGCTCGACCTCGGCTCGCTCATCGCCGGATCCCGCTACCGCGGCGACTTCGAGGAGCGCCTCAAGAAGGTGACGAAGGAGATCCGCACCCGCGGCGACATCATCACCTTCATCGACGAGATCCACACCCTCGTCGGTGCGGGTGCCGCCGAGGGCGCGATCGACGCCGCCAACATCCTGAAGCCGCTGCTGGCTCGCGGTGAGCTGCAGACCATCGGCGCGACCACGCTCGACGAGTACCGCAAGCACTTCGAGAAGGATGCCGCGCTCGAGCGCCGCTTCCAGCCGGTGCAGGTTGCCGAGCCGTCGCTGCCGCACACCATCAACATCCTCAAGGGACTGCGCGACAAGTACGAGTCGTTCCACAAGGTGTCCATCACCGACGGCGCGATCGTCGCGGCGGCGAACCTCGCCGACCGCTACGTGAGCGACCGCTTCCTGCCCGACAAGGCGATCGATCTGCTCGACGAGGCCGGCGCACGCCTGCGCCTGTCGATCCTGTCGGCCCCGCCGGAGCTGCGCGAGTTCGACGAGCGCATCGCCGAGGTGCGCGGCAACAAGGAGGCCGCGATCGAGGATCAGGACTTCGAGAAGGCCGCGTCGTTGCGCGACGAGGAGAAGAAGCTGCTCGGCGAGCGGCTGCGGCTCGAGAAGCAGTGGAAGTCGGGCGACGTCGGCGCGACCGGCACGGTGGATGAGGGACTCATCGCCGAGGTGCTGGCCGCGGCCACGGGCATCCCGGTCTTCAAGCTCACCGAGGAGGAGTCGAGCCGGCTCATCTTCATGGAGAAGGCGCTGCACGAGCGGGTCATCGGTCAGGAGGAGGCCATCTCGGTGCTCGCCAAGACCATCCGCCGCACCCGTGCCGGCCTCAAGGACCCGAAGCGTCCGAGCGGATCGTTCATCTTCGCCGGCCCCACCGGTGTCGGCAAGACCGAGCTGGCCAAGGCGCTCGCGGAGTTCCTGTTCGACGACGAGGATGCGCTGATCGCGCTCGACATGAGCGAGTACGGCGAGAAGCACACCGTCTCGCGGCTGTTCGGTGCCCCTCCCGGGTTCGTCGGCTTCGAAGAGGGCGGCCAGCTCACCGAGAAGGTGCGCCGCAAGCCGTTCAGCGTGGTGCTGTTCGACGAGATCGAGAAGGCGCACCCGGACATCTTCAATTCGCTGCTCCAGATCCTGGAGGAGGGACGTCTGACGGATGGCCAGGGCCGCGTCGTCGACTTCAAGAACACCGTGATCATCATGACCACGAACCTCGGCACGAAGGACATCACCGGCACCCCGATCGGGTTCACGTCGGCGAGCGACACGTCGACCAGCTACGACCGGATGCGCGGCAAGGTGGTCGAGGAGCTCAAGAAGCACTTCAAGCCGGAGTTCCTGAACCGCGTCGACGAGACGATCGTGTTCCCGCAGCTCAACCAGGATGAGCTGCTGCAGATCGTCGACCTGTTCCTGAAGCGCCTCGGCAGCCGCCTGATGGACCGCGACCTCACGGTGGAGCTCACCGTGCCGGCCAAGGAGCAGCTCATCAAGGTCGGCTGGGACCCGTCGCTCGGTGCCCGTCCGCTGCGCCGCGCGGTGCAGCACGAGATCGAGGACGCCCTGAGCGAGAAGATCCTGCATGGCGAGCTCGACGCCGGCGACCACGTGCACGTCGACTACGTGGACGGCGAGTTCGTGTTCACCACGTCGCGTCAGCCGGGTCTGCCCGAGAAGGAGCCCGCCGCCATCGAGGCGTAGCAGTACCGCTGAACGAGCGGAGTCGAGATCTCGGCTCCGCTCGTTCGGCGTTAACGTGGGCTCGTGAGCATCACCATCCGCCCCGCCCGCACCGCGGACGTGCCCGCGATCGAGGCGCTCGTCGAGCCGCTCGTGGGCCAGCGCATCCTGCTCGGCAAGGATCGCGTGGTTTTCTACGAGTCGGTGCAGGAGTTCCGCGTCGCCGAGGACGAGACCGGCGAGCTGGTCGGCTGCGGCGCCCTGCACGTGATGTGGGAGGACCTCGGCGAGGTGCGCACCCTCGCCGCGGCCGAGGGCTGGCGCGGTCGCGGCGTCGGCCACGTGCTGCTGGAGCGGATCGAGTCGGATGCCCGTGCCCTGGGTCTGACGCGACTGTTCTGTCTCACGTTCGAGACCGACTTCTTCGCCAGGCACGGATACCAGCCGATCGGGGAGGGCGTCGTCGCCCCCGACGTGTACGCGCAACTCGCGCTGTCGCCCGACGAGGGCGTCGCCGAGTTCCTCGACCTCGCCCGGGTGAAGCAGAACACCCTGGGCAACACGAGGATGCTCAAGCACCTCTAAGCGGCGCGGCGCCGCCGCAGCAGCAGCAGGGCACCGATGCCCAGCACGGCAAGTGCCGCTGCCGCCGGCAGCGCGGGGGTGGCGCCCGTCGCCGCGAGCGCGGGCCCTGTGGGCTCCGGGACTGCCGGCGGCAGGTACGTGATGGTGAGCGACCCGGCTCCGGTGCTCGTGCTCGTGCCGAGCAGCGCGCCGTCGGCGACGAGGAAGCCGGCGCCACCGCCGCCCGCGCCGTAGAAGTAGGTCGCCGGATCCGTGCACGGCACGTTCACGTAGCCGCCTGCGGCGCCGCCGAAGTACCCGCCGCCGCCACCGCCCGCCCGATCGAGCTCCGAGCCCCCGCCGGCACCCGGCACGATGACGCCGTCGACGACGGTGGCCGGACCGCCGGCGGGCGACCCGACCCGGTCGAACGTCG
>DATMVL010000146.1:0-3804 GCA_035563175.1 Rhodoglobus sp.
GCGACGGCCACCGTCGAGGGGCGCGAGCTCACCGTGGCGAGCGGGCGCGTGCTCACCGAGCGCGGGCTGTCGCTTCCGCCCGAGCTGACCGCGGCGACCCGTGAGCACCACGGCGCCGGCGCGACCGTCGTCTACCTGCTCGCCGAGGGCGAGGTGCTCGGCCTCATCGCGCTCGCCGACACCATCCGGCCGGAGTCCGCCGAGGCGGTCGCCCGGCTCAAGCAGCGGGGCGTGCGGGTGGCGATGCTGACCGGCGACTCCCGCGAGGTTGGGCAGTGGGTGGCGGGGCAGCTCGCCATCGACGAGGTGCACGCCGAGGTGCTGCCCGGGCAGAAGGCCGAGGTCGTGCAGCGGCTGCAGCAGAGCGGACGTGTGGCGATGGTCGGCGACGGCGTGAACGACGCCCCGGCGCTCGCGCAGGCGGACGTCGGCATCGCGATCGGCGCCGGCACCGATGTGGCGATCGAGTCCGCGGGCATCGTGCTCGCCGGGTCCGACCCGCGGGCGGTGGCCGACGCGCTCGCCCTGAGCCGGGCGACCTACCGCAAGGAGCTGCAGAACCTGTTCTGGGCGACGGGCTACAACGCCGTCGGCCTGCCGCTCGCGGCCGGCGCGCTCTACAGCGCGGGCATCCTGCTGCCGCCGGCGCTCGCAGCCGTGTTCATGTCGGTCTCGACGATCGTCGTGGCGCTCAACGCGCAGCTGCTGCGGTTCACGAAGCTCGGCGCCCGCCGCTGAGGCTCGCGGCGGCCCGAGTCGTGCGATATCGCGCAATTCGGGCCCGCCGCCGCCGGCCGGTGGTGCGAAATGGTCGTGCCGCCGCCCGTCGGGAACAGAACGACACCACCCGGCGCGGCTGCGAGCGGGTGCCCTCGGCCCACGCCAGCGCGAGCGGAGCGCGGCGGTCCGCCATACTGAGCGGCGTGACGACGACGAAGCCGCTGCGGCTGGTGGTGGCGATCAAC
This sequence comes from Rhodoglobus sp., assembly GCA_035563175.1. Taxonomy (GTDB): domain Bacteria; phylum Actinomycetota; class Actinomycetes; order Actinomycetales; family Microbacteriaceae; genus Rhodoglobus. Next base: position 966 of record DATMVL010000146.1, read on the forward strand.
CCGACCGCGTCGTTCGGCAAGGGCCGCGACGTCGGTCCGGCGGTGGTGCAGACGCTGCGGGCGGTCGGCCACGACGTGACGAGCCTGCAGGAGCCCGACTTCGAGCAGCTGATGGATGCGGGCCGCAAGGCGGTCGCCAAGCGGCCCGACGCGCTCGTCGTCGTCGGCGGCGACGGCATGGTGAACCTCGGCACGAACCTCGTCGCGGGCACGAGAGTGCCGCTCGGCATCGTGCCGTCGGGCACCGGCAACGACATGGCCCGAGGCCTGGGCATCCCGTTCGACGACAGCGAGGCCGCCATCCGCGCGCTGCTCGACGCGCTCGGCCGCCCGGCGCGCGTCATCGACGCCGGCAAGGTGCGCTGGCTGGAGGACGGCGACGAGCACGAGCGCTGGTGGGCGTGCGTGCTCTCGGCCGGGTTCGACGCGATCGTCAACGAGCGCGCCAACCGCATGCGGCACCCCAAGGGTCCGAGTCGCTACCTGGTCGCGCTGGGTCTCGAGCTCGCCCGGCTGCGCCCGATCCGCTACCGGCTCACCCTCGACGGCGAGGTGCTCGAGACCTCCGGCGCGCTCATCGCCGTCGGCAACAACATCTCGCTCGGCGGCGGCATGAAGGTCACCCCGCACGCCGATCTCGAAGACGGCCTGCTCGACGTGCTCGTGGTGCAAGCGCTGTCACGGGCCTCGTTCCTGCGGCTGTTCCCGAGCGTGTTCAAGGGCGAGCACCTGCGCGACCCGCGGGTGCGGGTGATCCGGGCGAAGCGCATCCGGATCGAATCGGATGCCGTGGTCGCCTACGCCGACGGGGAGCGGATGGCGCCGCTTCCGATCGACATCGAGGTGGTGCCGCGGGCGCTCCGCGTGCTGGTCTGACGATTGGTGCGGGGCCCGCCCGATATGGCATACTCGATGAGTTGTCGTGACGGCCCCATCGTATAGAGGCCTAGTACGCCGCCCTCTCACGGCGGTAACGCGGGTTCGAATCCCGCTGGGGTCACCAACATCGAAACCCCCGGTCATGCCGGGGGTTTCCGCTTTCACGGGAGCGCCATGAGCATCGACCGGAACGCCATCGACGAACCGCTGGTGCGCGCGCTGCTGGCCGAGCAGTTCCCCGAGTGGGCCGGCATGCCGATCCGCCCGGTCGAGCACAGCGGCAACGACCACCGCATGTTCCGCCTCGGCGACGACCTGAGCGTGCGGCTGCCCGCCGACACCGGGTACGTGCCGCAGGTGCAGAAGGAGCAGACCTGGCTGCCGCGCCTGCGCGATGCGGTGCCGCTGCCGATCCCGGAGGTTCGCGGCGCCGGGGTCGCGTCGTCGCTCTTCGCCGCGCCGTGGTCGGTCTACGGCTGGCTCGACGGCCGCCCGGCGGCGCTCGAACCGGTCGCCGACCGGGCGCGCTTCGCAGCCGATCTCGCCGCGTTCCTGGTGGCGCTGCGCGGCGTGGATGCCACCGACGGCCCGCCACCCGGGCAGCACAGCGCCTACCGCGGGGCTCCGCTCGCGCACTTCGACGACGAGACCCGGGCGATCCTGCACCGCGTGCACGGGCGCGAGCGCGACCTCGCAGCCGGCATCTGGAGCGACGCCCTCGACGCCGGCTTCGACGGTCCGCCCGCATGGCTGCACGGCGACGTCTCGATCAACAACCTCCTCGTGCGCGACGGGCGGCTGGTCGGCGTCGTCGACTTCGGGTGCTCCGCCGTCGGAGACACCGCGTGCGACACGGTGCTGCTGTGGACCTGGCTGACCGGGGATGCCCGCGAGACCTGGCGCCGGGAGCTCGGCGTGGACGACGCGACCTGGGCGCGCGGCCGGGGCTGGGCGCTGTGGAAGGCGCTCATCATGATCACGAACACGCCGCCCGGGCAGGCGGAGTTCGCCCGCCGGGTGCTGGACGAGCTGTTCGCGGGGGTGTGAACCGGCGCTAGCCGACCGCCCGCGCGATCGCCTCGGCCAGCTCACGCGGCTTCGTGAACTGCGGCCAGTGGCTCGTCGGCAGCTCGATGTACGTCAGGTCGTGCGCGGCCATGACCTCGCCGATCATCGCGTGCCACGGGTGATCCGGCGACATGATGGCGCGGTACGCGGACTCCGGCATCGTCGTCGCGATGATCGTGCTGGGCACCGCCCTGCGGCGCTCGTCCGTGTACGCGAACGGCGTGGTCGCGACGGCCGCCGGCTGCGGGATCGCGCGCGCCTCGAACTCCGCGCGGGTCTCGTCCGTGACGTCGGCGAGCTCCTCCTCGCCCCACGTCGACCACTCGGGCAGCGGGATCTCGCCGTTTCCGGCCGGCAGCTCGTCGTTGATCACGCCGCCCTCGGGCAGCGGGAACGAATCGACGTAGACGACGCGCGCGACGGCATCGGGTCGCGCGTCCGCGGCGGCGTACGCGACCGATCCGCCGCCGGAGTGACCGACCAGCACCACCGGCCCGCCGGCCGCATCGATCGCGGCGACCACGGCATCCACCGTCTGCTGCAGGGTCACCGACGACCGGTCCTCGTCGCGCGACGAGAGGCCGGGCAGCGTCAGCGCGTCGACGTCGTGACCCGCCTCGCGGAGCGTGGGTACCACCGCATCCCATGACGACGCGTCGAGCCAGAATCCGGGGATCAGCAGCAGCTTCATGACCCCACGCTAGGGCGGGCCACCGACCCTGGGGAAGGATGCGACGACGATCGCGGGCGACCGGCTACGGTGCCCGGCATGCGGGATGCGGTGTGCGCGCTGGGCGGGGCGGCCGCGGCCGGCGTCGTGGTCGCCCGCGTCGAGGGCTGGGCGGCGGTGCCGTTCGCGATGCTCGCCGTCGTGGGAGCGCTGCTGGCGTGG
>DATMVL010000147.1:0-11978 GCA_035563175.1 Rhodoglobus sp.
GGTCAACATCCCGGATGTCGTGGGTCAGTCCCAGGCGGACGGCACCACCGCGCTGCAGGCCCTGCAGCTCAACATCCGTACGCAGGTGGACACGAGCTGCACCGGCGGCACCGTCTCGCGGCAGTCCGTCGTCGGCGAGGCACCGCAGCGCTCGAACATCGTGATCGGGGTCTGCCTGCCCTGAGCCTTCCCCCGCCCAGCGGGAGGAGCCTCAGAGCCGGACGAGCGGCGAGAGGCCCTTGGCGGTCTCGGCAGCCTCGGGCAGGCCCGCCGATGCGAGCCAGTTGCCGAGCATCCGGTACCCGCCCTCGGTGAGCACCGACTCCGGGTGGAACTGCACGCCGTGGATCGGCAGCTCGGCATGCCGCAGGCCCATGATGACGCCCCCGGCCGTGCGCGAGGTCACGACGAGCTCCTCGGGCACGGTGGTGTCGACCACCGCGAGCGAGTGGTACCGGGTCGCGGTGAACGGCCGCGGCACCCCGTCGTAGAAGTCGCTGCCGTCATGCTCGATCGAGGAGGTCTTGCCGTGCATGAGCTCCTCGGCGTGGGTGACGGTCGCCCCCATCGCCTCGGCGATCGCCTGGTGTCCGAGGCACACGCCGAGCAGCGGCTGCCCGGCCTCGGCCGCGGCGGTCACCACCGGGATGCTCACGCCCGCGTCGGCCGGTGTGCCCGGCCCGGGTGAGATCAGCACGGCGTCGTAGTCGCGGATGACCGAGCCGGCATCCGAGGCCGCGAACGCGTCGTTGCGCACGACCTCGGTCTCGGCCCCGAGCTGCAGCAGGTAGCCGTTGAGCGTGTAGACGAAGCTGTCGTAGTTGTCGACGACGAGCACCCGGGTCATGAGCCCACCACCACATCCGGCGGTTCGATCAGCAGTTGCACCGCCGGGAAGACGACCAGCACCAGGCCCGCCAGCACCGCCGCCGCCGCGACGAGCAGGATGAGCAGCCGGAGCCACCAGGGTCCGGGCAGGATCCGCCACAGCGCGCCGTACATCAGCCGGCCGCCGTCGCGACGGGGGCGATCTCGGGCGGCGGTCCGCCGGCGCGCGGGTACCAGGTCTCGTACACGCCGTAGGCGATCACCCTCTCATCGGCCGAGTACGCGGGATTGCAGCTCGTGATCGTGATGATGCGGTCGCCCGGCGTCGCGCCCGACACCTGGGGTACCGGGTCGAGCACGCCGACGCCCTCGGGCATCACGTACTCCATGCTGCGGTAGCCGTACTGGTACCAGCCGTCGGCGGTCTCGACGTAGATCTTGTCGCCCACCCGCAGGTTGACGATGTCGAACAGCGGGTTGCCGTAGCCGGTGCGGTGCCCGGCGAAGGCGGCGTTGCCGACCTCTCCCGGCATGGCCGTGCCGGGATAGTGGCCGATGCCGAGGTTGAGCACGTCCTTCGTGCCGATGCCCTCGCGGATCGGCTTCGCCCAGTCGGCGCCGAGCCTCGGGATGATCAGCACCGCGAACTTCTCGGCGTTGCCGGGCGCGGCGGCGACAACCGGCTCGCCGGGGTCGGGACGGTCGGCCGGAGCCGGCGCGGCCGCAGGCTCGCCGCGGTTCCATTCCTGGCTCTGCTCGTGCGCCTCGGTGTTCTGGGCGTTGCCGTCGACGAGCGCGTCGAACCAGAGCTGCCAGCCGAGAAACAGCAGCACGAGCACGCCGGCGGTGATGAGCAGCTCGCCGAGCACGCCGACCACGCTCACCCGGCGGTTGCGCCGGGCGGTCGCGCGGGCACGCTTCCGCGTGGGCAGCTCGATCGCCATGTCGTCGATTCTAGGCGGTCGGCGGCTCTGCACTCAGGGGCGCCGGGATCCGAGCGGCTACAATGCTCGCCATGGCCCGATCGACCAGAACCGACCGTCCCGTCGAGCCCGCATCGGGGGAGCCGGCGCCGAACCCGGTGTGGTTCAAGCCGGTGATGTTCGGCTTCATGCTGCTCGGCCTGCTGTGGATCATCGTGTTCTACGTCTCGGGCAGCACATTGCCGATCCAGTCGCTGGGCTCGTGGAACATCCTCATCGGCTTCGGGATCATGTTCATCGGGTTCCTCATGACCACGAGATGGCGCTGAATCCGAACTACACGCGTGTAATTCTCCACAGTGTGGAAACGCCTGTGGATAACTGACACCCGTTAGAGGGACAGCACCCGCAGCACGAGGATCACGACCAGCGCGACGGCCAGCGCCGCGATGAGCAGCACCTGCTGCGTGCGCTGCTGCCGCCGTCGAGTGGCGAGGAGGATCGCCGCGGCGGCGCACCCCGCGAGCAGCCCGCCGACGTGCGCCTGCCACGAGATGCCGGGGATGATGAAGCCGGCGACCAGGTTCAGGCCGATGACCACGAGGATCTGCGGGTTGGCCGCACCGAGGCTGCGCGAGACCACGAAGTAGGCGCCGAACAAGCCGAAGATCGCCCCGGATGCGCCCAGCACCGCTCCGCCGGGGTTGAGCAGCGCAACCGCCACCGTGCCGCCGAGTCCGGCGATCAGGTACAGCGCGAGGAATCGCGCCCTGCCGAGCAGCTGCTCCAGGGCGGGCCCCAGCACGAACAGCGCGAGCATGTTGAGCGCCAGATGCACGATGCCGCCGTGCAGGAACACCGAGGTGATCGGCGTCCACGGCAGCAGCAGCGTCAGTCCCGGCCGGTACACGCCGTAGAACTCCACGGCCGGCACCAGCTGCTGCAGGACGAACGCGACGGCGGTCACCGCGATGAGGGTCAGGGTGACCACCGGACGGTCACCGGCGCGACCGAGCACGCCGGACATCCTGCTGCCCATCGAACGCCGCGGCATGCTCGCGCGACCCTCGCGCACGCACTCGGGGCACTGCACGCCGACGGCGGCCTGCGTCTGGCACTCCGGGCAGATCGTGCGGCCGCACCGCTGGCACAGCACGTAGCTGGGCCGGTCGGGATGCCGGTAGCAGGTGTCCGCGGAGCGCTCGCCCTGGGGTGCGGACATCAGACCTCGGTGACGGTGACGCTCTCGATCACGACCGGCTCGAGCGGCTTGTCACGGCCGTCGGTCGGCACCGCCTCGATGGCGTCGACGACCTTCTGCGACGCCTCGTCGGCGACCTCGCCGAAGATGGTGTGCTTGCCCTGCAGCCAGGGGGTCGGCACGGTGGTGATGAAGAACTGCGAGCCGTTGGTGCCGCGACCCATCTGAATGCCGGCGTTCGCCATGGCGAGGATGTACGGCTTGGCGAAGCTGAGCTCGGGGTGGATCTCGTCGTCGAACTGGTAGCCCGGACCGCCGACGCCCTGGCCCAGCGGGTCGCCGCCCTGCAGCATGAAGTCCTTGATGATGCGGTGGAAGATGACGCCGTCGTAGAGCGGGTCGGTGCGCTGGTCGCCCGTGGCCGGGTCGGTCCACTCCTTGGTGCCGTTGGCGAGGCCGACGAAGTTCGCGACGGTCTTCGGCGCGTGATTGCCGAACAGGTTCAGGACGATGTCGCCGTGGTTGGTGCGGAGGGTCGCGACTGCGGTGTGCATGGCTCCATCTTCCCATAGCGGTTGCTGAGCCTTTCCCGTCAACCCCATCGCTGCCCGCTGGGTGCCATGCCAGGATGGTCGAACCGCACGACCTGACTTCATGGAGGATTCGCGATGGCACTCTCCCGCAAGCGTCGCAAGGAGTTGAAGCGGCTGAGGAACTCGGCCGAGGAGCTCTGGCAGGACCAGAAGGAGCTGCTCGACCACGCCGCCAAGGTGGTGCGCGAGGCCACCCGCCAGGCCGGTGGCTACGCCCGCGACGAGGTGGCGCCGAAGGTGCGCGACACCTACGAGGACCGCATCGTCCCCGCGGTCGGCGCCGGGTTCGCCGGCGCGAAGACCGTCGCCGGCGGCGCCACCGCCAACGTCACCAAGGCGCTCGGCACCGCGCTGGCGGCCATCGAGGTCGTGAAGGACAAGCAGCTCAAGGATGCCCTCAAGCAAGCCTCGCGACTGGGTCGCGACGTCGGCGAGAAGGTCGGCGTCGTTCAGCCGAAGCCCGCCATGGGTCCGGGTGGCTTCGTGCTGATCGGCCTCGGGGTCGTGCTCGCCGGTGCTGTGGCGTACGTCGCCTGGCAGACGCTGCGCGCCGACGACGACCTCTGGATCGAGGACGAGGTCGAGCCGCTCGAGGCCGCCGAGGGTGCTCCGCCGGAGACGCAGAACTCCCAGCTCTAGCAGCTGACCGCTCCGCGAAGGCCGTCCCTACTCGGGGCGGCCTTCCGCATGTCCGGCCCACGCGAGGGCGAGCGCCACCGTGCGGCCGATCGGCAGGGACGCGAGCTCGTGCAGCGGGAACCAGCGCGCCTCGTCGCTCGAGCCGCCGATCTCATGCGCCAGCTCGCCGCCGACGATCCTGGCCTCGTACACGATCTGCACCGCGTGCAGGTCGTCGCCGCCGTGCAGCCGCCGCGCGGCGGGCACCAGGTGGGCGTCGGCCCCGAGGATCCTGCCAAGCTCGGCATCGAACCCGGTCTCCTCGCGGATCTCGCGCACCGCGCCCTCGACCGGAGTCTCGCCGGGCTCGAGGCCGCCGCCCGGAAGCGTCCACAGCCGGCCGTCGGTCCAGTGCGACAGCAGGATGCTGCCGTCGCGGACGATGACGCCGTAGGCGCCGACGCGGGTCTCGGTCACGGAAGTGGAGCCTAGGGGAATCGAACCCCTGACCTCCTGCTTGCAAAGCAGGCGCTCTACCAATTGAGCTAAGGCCCCGTGCGGCAACCAGTGTACTTGCCTCGCGCCGGACCCTCCGTCCCGCGATCTCGATGAGGCGCCACTTCCTGCGGCTTCCCCGCCATCCGGCCGGTCGTAACTGGCGCCTCATCGCGAACCCGCGAGGGGAGGCGCCACGTGCGACGGGATACCGGTGGCCTGACCGGTCGCAACCGGCGCCTCATCGAGACGAAGGCGGTCGGGCGCGCGGCGCGAGCACGCCGCGAGCGGCGTGCCGGACGAGCAGTGGTGGGGCTACCAGGACTTGAACCTGGGACCTCTTCGTTATCAGCGAAGCGCTCTAACCGCCTGAGCTATAGCCCCGAGAACCGCATACGAGCGTACCGCATCCGGCGACCTGCGCCGAACGGGTTGCCCGCCGGCGGATCAGGTGTTGGTGAAGCCGACCAGCAGGCCGCCGGTCAGTCGCACCGAGAAGTTGTACAGCATGGCCGCGATCGCCCCGAGGGCGGTGCCGACCACGACGTTGAGCAGGGCGACGATGAACGCGAACAGCAGCACCTGCAGCAGCGAGAAGCTGGCGCCGATGGTGAACTCCGGCTGGCCCAGGATGTCCCGGAGGATCGCGTCGAGGTCGCCGAAGATGCCCGTCGAGTTCAGCACGACCCAGATGAGCACCGTCGCCACGATCAGCACGATGCCGAGCGCCACGGCCACCAGGAACGACAGCTTCACAGCCGACCAGAAGTCGATGTAGACGAGGCGCAGTCGCACCTGCTTCGTCGCGGTCTGGCGCTGGGACTTGCGCTGCAGCTTCTCGGCGACACTACTCATCCGTCGTCTCTTCCTTCCCGGCGGACTCGTCGGCCTCGGCCGGCTCGTCGCTGTTGTCGAGGTTGCGTTCGCTGTTGCGCGCGATGGCGATGATCCGGTCGTCCTCGGCGAACCGCGCGAACACCACACCCATGGTGTCACGTCCCTTCGCGGGGACCTCAGCGACAGCCGAGCGTACCACCTTGCCACTCGACAGGACCACGAGCACCTCGTCGTCGTCGCTCACGATCAGGGCGCCGGCGAGGGTGCCGCGCTCGTCGTTCAGCTTCGCCACCTTGATGCCGAGACCGCCGCGGTTCTGCAGCCGGTACTGGTCGACGGCGGTGCGCTTGGCGTACCCGCCCTCGGTCACGACGAACACGGAACGTCCCTCGCTCCTCGGTTCCTCCGGGTCGGTCGCCGTCTGCGCGACGTCGGTCGCCGCCTCGGGCGAGACGGTGGAGAGGATGACGCTGGCGGACAGCAGCTCGTCGCCCTCGCGGAAGTCCATGCCCTTCACACCCGAGGTCGAGCGGCCCATGGGGCGCAGCGCCGAGTCGGAGGCGAGGAAGCGGATCGACTGGCCCTTACGGGAGACCAGCAGCACGTCGGAGTCGTTCTCGACGAGCATCGCCGACACCACCTCGTCGTCCTCGCGCAGGTTGATCGCGATGATGCCGCCGCTGCGGTTGGTGTCGTACTCGGCGAGCGCCGTCTTCTTCACCAGGCCACGCCGGGTGGCGAGCACCAGGTAGGTCGCCGCCTTGTAGTCCCGGATGTCCAGGATCTGCGCGATCTCCTCACCCGGCTGCATGGCGAGCAGGTTCGCGACGTGCTGGCCCTTCGCGTCGCGACCGGCCTCCGGCACCTCGTACGCCTTGGCTCGGTACACCCGTCCGGTGTTCGTGAAGAACAGCAGCCAGTGGTGCGTGGTGGTGACGAAGAAGTGCTCGACGACGTCGTCCGCGCGCAGCTGGGCTCCGCGCACACCGCGGCCGCCACGGCGCTGGCTGCGGTAGTTGTCGATGCGGGTGCGCTTGATGTACCCGCCCCGGGTGACGGTCAGGACCATCTCCTCCTCGGGGATCAGGTCCTCCATGCTCATGTCGCCGTCGAAGCCGGGCAGGATGTGCGTGCGGCGCTCGTCGCCGAAGCGGTCGACGATCTCGGTGAGCTCGTCGACGATGATCTGGCGCTGCCGGCTCGGAGTGGCCAGGATCGCCTGGTACTCGGCGATCTGCCGCTCGATCTCAGCGGCCTCCTCCTGGATCTTCTGCCGCTCGAGCGCGGCGAGCCGGCGCAGCTGCAGGTCGAGGATGGCCCGGGCCTGCACCTCGTCGATGTCGAGCAGCTCCATCAGCCCGTCGCGCGCCTGCTCGACGGTGGGGGAGCGGCGGATCAGCGCGATGACCTCGTCGAGCGCATCCAGCGCCTTGAGGTACGCGCGCAGGATATGGGCGCGCTCCTCGGCCTTGCGCAGCCGGAACTGCGTGCGCCGCACGATGACGTCGATCTGGTGCTCGATCCAGAGCGAGATGAACCCGTCGAGCGGCAGCGTGCGGGGCACGCCGTCGACGATGGCGAGCATGTTCGCGCCGAACGTCTCCTGCAGCTGCGTGTGCTTGTACAGGTTGTTGAGCACGACCTTGGCGACCGCGTCCCGCTTCAGCACGATCACGAGCCGCTGGCCGGTGCGGCCGGAGGTCTCGTCGCGCAGGTCGGCGACACCGGAGATGCGGCCCTCCTTGATGAGGTCCGCGATCTTGATCGCCAGGTTGTCCGGGTTCACCTGGTACGGCAGCTCGGTGACGACCAGGCAGGTACGGCCCTGGATCTCCTCGACCTCGACCACCGCGCGCATCGTGATCGAGCCGCGGCCGGTGCGGTAGGCATCCTGGATGCCCTTGCTGCCCAGGATCTGCGCCCCGGTCGGGAAGTCGGGGCCCTTGATGCGCTGCAGAAGCGCCTCGAGCAGCTCCTCGCGCGACGCTTCCGGGTTCTGCAGCGCCCACAGGGCGCCGTCGGCGACCTCGCGCAGGTTGTGCGGCGGGATGTTGGTGGCCATGCCGACCGCGATGCCGACCGAGCCGTTGACGAGCAGGTTCGGGAACCGTGCGGGGAGCACGATCGGCTCCTGGGTGCGCCCGTCGTAGTTGTCCTGGAAGTCGACGGTGTCCTCGTCGATGTCGCGGACGAGCTCGAGCGCGAGCGGCGCCATCTTGGTCTCGGTGTACCGGGGGGCGGCGGCGCCGTCGTTGCCGGGGGAGCCGAAGTTGCCTTGGCCGAGCGCGAGCGGATAGCGCAGCGACCACGGCTGCACGAGCCGCACGAGCGCGTCGTACACGGGGGAGTCGCCGTGCGGGTGGAACTGCCCCATCACGTCGCCGACCACGCGCATGCACTTGCTGAACGCGCGGTCGGGCCGGTAGCCGCCGTCGTACATCGTGTAGACGATGCGGCGGTGCACCGGCTTGAGGCCGTCGCGCACGTCGGGCAGCGCGCGCCCGACGATGACGCTCATCGCGTAGTCGAGGTAGCTGCGCTGCATCTCGAGCTGCAGGTCGACCTGCTCGATGCGATCGCCCGGAGCCGCGCCCTCGGTGTTGGTGGTGTCGGTCATGGTGTCCTATCGGTGGTCGAGCATCGTCGAGATCTCGCGCGGGTGGTCGGGGGAGCCGACCACCGACGGCATCAGATGTCGAGGAAGCGGACGTCCTTGGCGTTCTGCTGGATGAACTGACGGCGCGATTCGACGTCCTCGCCCATCAGGGTGGCGAACACGGAGTCGGCGGCAGCCGCATCCTCCATCGTCACCTGCAGCAGGGTGCGGGTCTCGGGCGACATCGTGGTCTCCCAGAGCTCCTTGTAGTCCATCTCGCCGAGGCCCTTGTAGCGCTGGATGCCGTTCTCCTTGGGGATGCGCTTGCCGGCGGCCAGCCCGGACTCGAGCAGGGCATCCCGCTCCCGGTCGGAGTAGACGTACTCGTGGTCCGCGTTCGTCCACTTCAGGCGGTACAGCGGCGGCTGCGCCAGGTACACGTAGCCGAGCTCGATGAGCGGGCGCATGTAGCGGAACAGCAGGGTGAGCAGCAGCGTGGTGATGTGCTGGCCGTCGACGTCGGCGTCGGCCATGAGCACGATCTTGTGGTAGCGGGCCTTGGTCGGATTGAAATCCTCGCCGATGCCGGCGCCGAACGCGGTGATCATCGACTGCACCTCGTTGTTGGCGAGCGCGCGGTCGAGTCGCGCCTTCTCGACGTTGAGGATCTTGCCGCGCAGCGGCAGGATCGCCTGCGTCTCGGGGTTGCGGCCCTGCACCGCCGAGCCGCCGGCGGAGTCGCCCTCGACGAGGAAGATCTCGGAGATCGACGGGTCGTTCGACTGGCAGTCCTTGAGCTTGCCGGGCATGCCGCCCGACTCGAGCAGGCCCTTGCGGCGGGTCTGCTCGCGCGCCTTGCGCGCCGCGATCCGAGCCTGCGCCGCCTGCTGCGCCTTGCGGATGATGTCGCGCGCCTGCCCGGGGTTGCGGCCGAACCAGTCGGTGAGCGCCTCGCCGGCCACCCGCTGCACGAACGACTTCGCCTCGGTGTTGCCGAGCTTCGTCTTCGTCTGGCCCTCGAACTGCGGTTCGCCGAGCTTCACCGAGATGACCGCGGTGAGCCCCTCGCGCACATCGTCGCCGGAGAGGTTCTCGTCCTTCTCCTTCAGGATCGCCTTGTCGCGGGCGTACCGGTTGATCAGCGTGGTGAGCGCCGCGCGGAAGCCCTCCTCGTGGGTGCCGCCCTCGTGCGTGTTGATGGTGTTCGCGTAGGTGTGCACCGACTCGCTGTAGCCGGTGGTCCACTGCATCGCGACCTCGAGCGAGATCTTGCGCTCCACGTCCTCCGACTCGAACGCGATGACCTCGGGATGCACGAGGTCGTTCTTCTTCGTCTTGTTGAGGTACTCCACGTAGTCGATGAGACCGCGCTCGTAGAGGTAGGTCTCGGACGTGTGCTCGTTGTCGCGCTCGTCGGTGATGGTGATGCGCAGGCCCTTGTTGAGGAAGGCCATCTGCTGCAGCCGGGCCCGCAGGGTCTCGAAGTCGAACTCGACGGTCTCGAAGATCTCGTCGTTCGGCCAGAAGGTCTGGGTGGTGCCGGTCTCGTCGCTGACCTCGCCCTGCTCGAGCGGGGCATCCGGCACGCCGTTGCTGAAGCTCATACGCCACACGTGGCCCTGCCGGCGCACCTCGGTCTCGACCCGGCTCGACAGCGCGTTGACCACCGAGATGCCGACGCCGTGCAGACCGCCGGAGACCGCGTACCCGCCGCCGCCGAACTTGCCGCCGGCGTGCAGGATCGTCATGACGACCTCGACGGTCGACTTGTTCTCCTGCCGGTTCAGGTCGACGGGGATGCCGCGGCCGTTGTCGCGGACCCGCACGCCGCCGTCGGCGAGCAGGGTGATGTCGATGGTGTCGCAGTAGCCGGCGAGCGCCTCGTCGACGGAGTTGTCGACGACCTCGTAGACGAGGTGGTGCAGACCGCGGGGACCGGTGGAGCCGATGTACATGCCGGGCCGCTTGCGGACGGCTTCGAGACCCTCGAGGATCTGGATCTGGTCGGCACCGTACTCGCTGGGCGTGGCTGTCATCTGAAGTTGGCTCCCGTCAGTCATCCGCGGCGGGAATCCCGAACGGGAGGGCCTCGGCGACCTCCCCAGTCTACCGCAGAGGGCCCTCGCAGCGGGGCGATTCCGCCGTCTGAGGACGGTTCCGTGCGCGGGTGACCTCTTTTGGCCCCTCAGCCGTAGGTGTCGCGCGGACCGCGCCCTGGAATCGACCTGGGGCCGCGTTTCCAGGAGGGGGCGTCCGGCCCCAAGAACGTCACCGATTCGATGCCGGCGTCGGGGAACCGCTTCGCGATCTGCGTGGTGACCTGCGAGCGCATCAACCGCAGCTGCTGCGCCCATGCCGTGGAGTCGCAGCGCACGGTCAGCACGCCGTCCTCGATGCCGGCCGGCTGCGCGTGCTGCGCGGTCTCGGCGCCGACGATCGTGGGCCACTCGATGATGAGCTCGGACTTGGCCAGCGGCGAGCGCCAGCCCAGCTGCGCGGTGAGGCCGTCGATGACCGCGCCGAGACCGAGCGGGTCGCGGCCGTCGGTGAACGGCAGGCTCTTGGGTTCTCGCGCGACCCGAGCCTTCCGCAGCACGGCGGCCCGTGCGGTCCCGTCGCCGAAGACGCGGCGGAACCGCAGCCAGACGGCGACGTGCTCGGGAACCTGATCAGACATCCTCGACCACCCGACCGGCGCGGATGCGCACGACGTGCCCGGTCAGCTCGCGCGGCACATCGCCGTGCACCGCGGCGGTGATGAGCACCTGCTCGAAGTCGCCCACCGCCGTCGCCAGTCGACCCCGGCGGGATTCGTCGAGTTCCGCGAACACGTCGTCGAGGATCAGCACCGGGTCGCCGGTGCTCGACTCGCGTCGCAGCACCGCCGCGGCCGCGAGCTTCAGCGCGAGCGCGAACGACCACGACTCGCCGTGACTGGCGGTGATGCGGGCCGGCATCCCGTTGAGCTCGAGCACGAGGTCGTCGCGGTGCGGACCGGCGAGGGTGAGCCCGCGGTCGACCTCCGAGCGGCGGATGCGCGCCAGCGTCGCCCGGAACGCCTCGGCCGCCGTCGCGGCGGGCACCACTCCCGCCCGGGACTCGCCCGACTCCTCGTCGTCACCGCCGCCGAACACGCTGAGCCTATTCCGCAGCGACGCGTCGTGCTCGGCGCCGGCGATCTCCCGATATGCGCGCGTGGTCTCCGGATCGAGTTCGGCGACCAGCCGGGTGCGCGCCTCGATGATCTCGGCACCGAGGGCGACGAGCCGGTCATCCCAGATGTCGAGCGTGCCGAGCCGGTCGCCGGAGAGCCCGCGTGCCGACTTCAGCAGCGTGTTGCGCTGCTTGAGCACGCGCTCGTAGTCGGCGATGACGCCGGACATGCGCGGCGCGCGCAGCACCAGCAGCTCGTCCATGAACCGCCGACGGCCCGACGGCTCGCCACGCACCAGCGCGAGGTCCTCCGGTGCGAACAGCACGGTCGAGCAGTAGCGCGGCAGCTCTCGCGTCTTGATCGGAGACCGGTTGACCTGCGCCCGGTTCGCGCTGCCCCGGTTCAACTGCACCTCGGCGAGCAGCTCGCGCTCACCGTGCCGCAGCCGGGCGCGGATGATCGCCGACTGCGCACCCTGCCGGATCATCGCCTGATCGCTCGACACCCGGTGCGAGCCCAGCGTGCTGAGGTAGCCGAGCGCCTCGACGAGGTTGGTCTTACCCTGCCCGTTGCTGCCGACGAACAGGTTCGGCCCCGGCAGCAGCGCGAGGTCGAGCTTCTCGTAGTTGCGGAAGTCGGTGAGCGAGAGGGCGCTGACGAACACGTCCGCTCAGTTCTTGCGGACCGCGTGCCCGCCGAACTGGTTGCGCAGCGCCGCGACCGCCTTCATCGC
>DATMVL010000148.1:0-3624 GCA_035563175.1 Rhodoglobus sp.
GCCGCACCACGCCGCCGTCGCCGCGGCCGTACGCCCGGAAGGCGGCGAACGCGCCCGGCAGGGCCGGCGCGCACACCGGCGCCACGGCGGCGATCAGCGGCCACGACAGGGCGGGGTCGGTGGTCATCAGCAGCACCACCACCGGCGAGCACGCCAGCAGCAGCATGAGGTTGGTCATGAGACCGAGGTAGCCGACGGAGATGATCGTCGACCAGACGTCGTTGGGGATGCGCCGCACGGGTCAGCCCTTCAGTCCGCTGGTGGCGATGCCCTCGACGAAGTACCGCTGCCCCAGCAGGAAGATGATCGCGATCGGGACCACCGAGATGGTGAGACCGGCGAACAGCAGGGCGTAGTTGGTGTCGTAGAGGCTGCTCACGAAGTTGCGCAGACCGAGCTGGATGGTCCAGAGGTCGGGGTCGCGCAGGTAGATGAGCGGGCCGAGGAAGTCGTTCCAGGTGTTCACGATCGTCAGCAGCGCGAGGCTCGCGAGGGCCGGCACCGACAGCGGCAGCATGATGCGGCGCCAGATGCCGTATTCGCTGAGCCCGTCGATGCGCGCGGCCTCCGACAGCTCCTCGGGAATCGTCTCGTAGTACTGCTTCATGAGGAACACGCCGAACGCCCCGAACGCCTGCAGCAGGATGATCGACCACAGCGTGTTCGTCACCTGCAGGTTCGACAGCAGGATGAACTGCGGGATCATGTACGACTGCCACGGCACCGCGATGGTGGCGATGTAGAGCAGGAACAGCACGTCGCGACCGGGGAAGCGCATACGGGCGAAGCCGTAGGCGGCGAAGCTGCCGGTCAGCACCTGCAGGAAGGTGACGACCACCGACAGCAGCAGGGTGTTGCGGATCCAGGTGAGGATGTTCGACTGCGTCCAGATCTCGACGTAGTTCTCCCAGACGAACACCTCGGGCAGCCACTGCAGCGGGATCGAGAAGACCTCGTTGGGCGACTTGAGCGAGCTGGAGATCATCCAGAAGAAGGGCACCAGCAGCCCGGCGGCGGCGATGATCAGCACCGCGTAGCCGATGATGCGGCCCAGGATGCCCAGGGCCGACAGCGGTCGCTGTCGCGTCGGACGAGGGGCCGGCTCGGTGAGCTTCGGCAGCTGCTGCTGCGCGTCGGCGGGGACCAGGAGGTCGGTCATCAGATGCTCCTGCGCTTGTTGACGAAGAACTGCGCGACGGTGACGACGATGCACAGCAGGAAGAGGACGACGGAGGCCGCCGAGGCGTAACCGAACTGGTTCTCCTCGAAGCCCTTGCGGAAGATGAACTGCGAGATCACCAGCGTCGCCTGACCGGGCCCGCCGTCGGTGAGCACCAGGATCAGGTCGAAGATCTTGAACGAGTTGATCGTCAGCATCACCGTGACGAAGAAGGTGGTGGGGCGCAGCGCCGGAAGCGTCACGTTCCAGAAGCGCTGGAAGACGTTGGCGCCGTCCATGCGGGCGGCCTCGTGCAGCTCGCGGGGCACCGTCTGCAGCCCCGCGAGGAACAGGATCATGTAGTAGCCCATGTCGCGCCAGGTGCTGATGATCACGACGGCGGGCATCGCCCACTCGGTCGAGGTCAGCCATCCGGGCGGCTCGGTGATGCCGAGGAAGCGCAGGCCCGCGTTGATCGGGCCGTAGTCGGGGCTGAAGAGCAGGTTCCACACCAGCGCGATCGCGACGATCGAGGTGATGTAGGGGAAGAACGCGGCGGTGCGGAAGAAGGCGACGCCGCGGAACTTCTGGTTGAGCAGCAGCGCGAGCCCCAGCGCGACGATGAAGGTCAGCGGGATGTGCAGGGCCGAGTAGTAGAGCGTGTTGACGAACGCGACGCGGAAGCTGCCATCGCCGATCAGCCGGGTGAAGTTCTGGAAGCCGATGAAGTTGGCGGTGCCGAAGACGTTCCAGTTGGTGAGGGAGATGTAGAACAGCGCGATCACCGGCACGAGCGTGAGCAGCCCGAAGCCGAGGAAGTTCGGCAGGATGAACGACCAGCCGGTGAGCGTGTTGCGCAGCCGCAGCTTGGAGCGGCGCCGCTTGATCGGCGGTCGTGACGTGCTGACGTCTGCGTCGGCGAGCGTCGTCATGGGATCTCCTTGGGGAACCAGGTGGTGACTACGGATTCGAAGGACGGTCCGTCGAATCCGTAGTCGGGAGGTGCGGCCGGCCCGGCCCCGGATGCTGAGCCGGGCCGGCCGCGGGTGGATCAGTCGAGACCGACCTCGTTGGCGACACGCTCCTCGGCCTGCGTGATGGCGTCGGCGATCGGGGTGGAACCCGAGAGCACGGCCGTGTGCAGGTCGTTCAGGATGGTCTGGATCGCCGCCGTCTTGTTCGACGTCGGGTTCTCCGGCTTCGTCTCGTGCTCGGCGAACGCGAAGGTCGACAGCTCGTCCGAGGGCGCGCCCTCGACCGAGAAGTAGGTCTCCACGACCGCGTCGTTCAGCAGCGCCGGCGTGATGCCGATCGAGGCGAGCTGCTGGGCGGCGTCCTCGCTGGCGGCGTACTCGAGGAAGTCCTTCGCAGCCTGCTGCTTGGCCTCGTCGATGTTCGCGTTGATGCCGAAACCGGTCGGGTCGCCGAAGGTCACCGGTGTGTTGTCGGTGCCGGTGGTCTCCTCGTCCAGCTGCGGGATCGGCGCGATGCCCCAGTTGAAGGTGTCGGCGTCGCCCGAGGCCTGCTGCGAGATCAGGGTCGCCACGAACCAGGTGCCCATGGGCAGCATGGCCGCGTTTTGCTTGCCGAACTCGCCCTGGTAGGTGAGCTGGTTGGCGCTGGAGGTGTTGAAGTCCACCTGCGCGCCCTCACCCTGCAGGGCGAGGATGCGGTCGTAGTACTCCTCCAGGTAGCCGTAGTCGCCCTCGAGGATCTGCTCGGGGTCGCCGGTCTGCGCGTTCGCGAAGCCCTGCACGGTCGACTGCCAGCGGTGCTGGTAGGTGCCCTTGGCGGCGCTGCCGGTGGCGGCGAGGCCCTCGGTCAGCGACGCAGCCGCGGCGTCGTAGTCCTCCCAGGTCCACGAGCCGTCCGGGTACTCGACCCCGGCCGCGTCGAACAGGTCCTGGTTGTAGAACAGCACCCACGAGTCCTGGCGGTACGGCACGGCGTACGTGGCACCGTCGATCTCGTACGACTCGGTGCCGCTGATGCCCTCGGGCAGCTCCACGTCGGAGACGTCGAGCAGCTGGCCGCCCTCCTGGAAGGTCGAGACGAACTTGACCTCCTTCTGGGTGATGATGTCGGGGCCCGAGCCGGCCGCGAGGTCGGCGGTGAGCAGGGTGTTGTACTCGACCGGGTCGTACTCCTGAACCTCGACGGTGACGTCGGGGTTGGCCTCCATGAACCCGTCGGCGAGCACCTGGAACTCCGGCGTCGTCTCGAGGCTCCAGCCGGACATGGTGAGCGTAACCGGGCCGTCGGCGGCCGGCTCCTCGCCACCGCCGCTGCAGGCGGCGAGCGTGAGCGAGGCCACCATGGCCACCCCGGCCACGGCTGCGTACTTGCGCTTCATTTCGTGCTGCTCCTTTGCGATTGCTGTGGGGCCCGTCATCGGACCCGCGGGGTCACCGGTGCGCCTGGTCGGCGGTTCCGGAGTTCGGGATGCGGTGCTCGCCGACCGTGCC
>DATMVL010000149.1:0-5740 GCA_035563175.1 Rhodoglobus sp.
TGAGCGCGGTGCGCTCGTCGACGTCGGGCGTCACGGCCTGCTGGAGGATCATGTCGTTGACCTCCTGGTCGGCGTAGTGGTTCACCAGGAAGTTGTCGATGAGGAAGAACGGCGTGAGGTAGTTGTCGGCGTCCGAGTAGTCCGGGAACCAGCCCAGCTGGTACATCGGGTAGACGTCGGCGGTGCGGTCCTCGGAGTACTGCACCCACTCGGTGGACTGCAGGTTGACCGTGAACAGGCCGTCGGCCTCCAGCTGGTCCTTCACCATCGCGTACTCGTCACCCGACGACGGACCGTAGTGGTCGTCCGAGTTGTACTGCAGGTTCAGGGTGATCGGGGTCTCGACGCCGGCAGCCTCCAGGATCTGCGCGGCCTGATCCGCGTCGGGGCCGCCCTCGCCGTCGCCGTACAGGTCCTTCAGCACCTCGGTGGCGCCGAAGAAGCCCTCGGGCACGACGGAGTACAGCGGGGTGTAGGTGCCGCGGTAGACCTGCTCGGCGATCGGCTCGCGGTCGATGAGCGCGGCCATGGCCTGGCGCACCGCCTGCGCCTTCGCCGGGTCGGCCTCGGCGGTGCTGGCGCCGAACGGCATCGTGTTGAAGTTGAACACGATGTAGCGGGTCTCGCCGCCGGGGCCGTCGGTCACGGTCACGTTCTCGTTGCCGCGCAGGTCCTCGACGTCGGTGGGCGACAGCGAGCGGTACGCCACGTCGATGGCGCCCTCCTGCACGTCCAGCTTCAGGTTCGCCGAGTCGGCGTAGTAGCTGAGGATGACGCCCTCGTTCTCGGCCGGGTCGAGCACGCCCTGGTACTCGGGGTTCGGCTCGAGCTCGACCGTGGTGTTGAAGTCGTAGCTCGTGATCACGTACGGGCCGCCGAACGCGTTCGCGTCCACGATCTCCTCATCCGGGGTGACGGCGTCGGCCGAGAACACGTCCTCGTCCACGATGGCACCGGGGAAGCTGGTGAGGATGAGCGGGAACGTCTGGTCGTTCTCGGTGTTCAGGTTGAACACGACGGTCGTCTCGTCGGGGGTGTCGATGCTCTCGAGGGCACCGAGCAGGCTCGACGGACCGTTCGGGTCGGCGATCGTGAACTGCCGGTCGAACGTGAACTTCACGTCGGACGAGGTGAGCGCGTTGCCGTTGGCCCAGGTGAGGCCCTCGGGCAGCGTGACCGTGTACTGGGTCGGCGAGGTGAACTCGGCGCTCTCGGCGAGGTCGGGGACGACCTCGGTGCTGTTGTAGTCGGTGTTCACCAGGTACGGGAACACCTGGGTCTGCAGCGCGAGCGAGCCGTTGTCGTACGAGCCGGCCGGGTCGAGCGTGGTGACCTTGTCGGTGGTGCCGACGAGGACGATGCCGTCGTCGGAGCCGGTGCCGCCACCGCCGCCGGTGGTGGTGCAGCCCGCGAGCGCGAGTGCCGCGGCCGCGGAGCCCGCCGTCACGGCGAGCAGCCGGCGGCGCAGTGTGGTTGCGGATGCCATATCCGTCTACCTCTTCCTGATTCGAGAGCACGCTCGAGCCGCCGGAACCGGCGGCGGAGGCGCTTGCTGTGGAATAGGTCTAACACACGCTCGAGGACCGGTCCGAACCGGGGCCCGAGATTTCCACGACTGCGACACCGGCCCGGGCGGCCGAGTGCGACATGACCCTGCTACTCGACGCGCAGCGCACGCCGCTCGGTCTCGATCCGCACCAGCTCGCGCTGGATGCCGGCCGAGCGCTCCCGGTCGGCGGCCGCGTCCAACCGCTGCATCGCACCCATGAGCTCGACCTTGCGGCGCAGCAGGTCGCGGTCGACGAAGTCGGCGATCAGCCGTCGGCAGTAGGCCGCCATCCTGCTCTCCCGCTCCGGGATCGGCGCGACTGCGAGCTGCCCGACCAGGGTCGCGAACCGGGGCGGCACCTCCGCGGCGACCCGCTCCACCCAGTCCGGACCGCCCGGCGCTCCCCCGGTGGCGGCGATGCCGTCACGGACCACGGCGAGCGACGGCTCGGTGAACGGCACGCTGACGGCGAGGCCGATCAGCTGCGGGCTGAGATGCTCCGGATGCTGCAGCACCGCCATGAGCACGTCGCGTTCCGTGCGGGTCAGCGCGTCGGTCGGCAGCCGGGTCAGCGACGGGGCGTCCTGCACCGGCTGCTGCTCCTCGTCGCGCTGGGACCGGTCCGGCTGGGAGCGGCCCTGCGGCGGGGACTCCGCGCGCTTCGCCGCGGCCCCGACCGCGTGGCGCACCTCGTCGATGTCCATGCCGAGCCATCCGGCGAGCTCGCGCACGTAGCCGATGCTGAGCGCGCTGTCGCGGATGCCGGCGACGACCGGCGCCGCCGAGCGCATGGCCGACACCCGGCCTTCGACCGTCTCGAGGTCGTGCGCGGCGAGCACCCGGCGGATCATGAACTCGAACATCGGCTTCCGCCCGGCGATCAGCCGCCGCACCGCGTCGTCGCCCTTGTTCAACCGCAGGTCGCAGGGGTCGAGGCCGTCGGGCGCCACCGCGACGAAGGTCTGCGCGGCGAACCGCTGCTCCTCGGCGAACGCGCGCGACGCGGCCTTCTGGCCGGCCTCATCCGGGTCGAAGGTGAAGATCACCTCGCCGGTGGCCGTCGTGTCCGCGTTGTCCACGTCGCCGAGCACCCGGCGCAGGATCTTGATGTGGTCGACCGCGAACGCGGTGCCGCAGGTGGCGATCGCGGTGGTGACGCCCGCGAGGTGGGCTGCCATCACATCCGTGTAGCCCTCGACGACCACGACCTGCTTGCCGCGGGAGATGTCGCGCTTGGCGAGGTCGAGCCCGTACAGCACCTGGCTCTTGTGGTACACCGGCGTCTCGGGCGTGTTCAGGTACTTCGGGCCGTTGTCGTCGTCGAGCAGCTTGCGGGCGCCGAAGCCGAGGGTGGCGCCGGTGACGTCGCGGATCGGCCAGATCAGCCGGCCCCGGAACCGGTCGTACACGTCGCCGCGATCACCGCGGCCGAGCAGGCCGGCGGTGATGAGCTCCTCCTGACTGAAGCCCTCTTTCTGCAGCGCGCGGCCGAGCGCCCCGCCGCGTGGGGCGAAGCCGACGCCGAACCGCTGGGCCGCCGCCTGGTCGAAGCCGCGGGAGCCGAGGAACCGCCGCCCGGGCTCGGCCTCGGGGGTGGCCAGCTGCGCGATGAAGAACGCCTCGGCGGCCGCGTTCGCCGCCAGGATGCGCGCCCGGTTCGAGTGGTCGGCGGCGCTGCCGCCGTCCTCGTAGTGCAGCTGATAGCCGATGCGGCCGGCGAGGCGCTCCACCGCCTCCTGGAAGGTGACGTGGTCCATCTTCTGCAGGAACGCGAACACGTCCCCGCCCTCGCCGCAGCCGAAGCAGTGGTAGCGGCCGACGCCGGGGCGCACGTTGAAGCTCGGGCTGCGCTCCTCGTGGAACGGGCACAGCCCCTTCATCGAACCGGAGCCGGCGCCCTTCAGCGCCACGTAGTCGTTGATGACGTCGGCGATGTTCGTGCGCGACCGGACCTCGTCGATGTCGCTTCTGCGGATGAGGCCGGGCACGGTCTCGATTGTAGGAGCGGGGGCGGACGCGTGCTGCGGGAAGGGTCGGTCAGCCCACCAGCCGCTCATGCCACGCCATCGCCGACTGGTCGGTGAGCGATGCGACCTGATCGACGACGGCGCGCTTGCGCTGCGCATCGGTTCCGGCGGCATCCCAGTCGGCGGCGAAGCCCGGGTCCAGGTTGCGGGGCGCGCTCCACAGCAGCACGTCGGCGAGCTCCTGCAGGATGTCGCGCTGCTGCTGGTAGATCGGCTTGCGCGCGTTCGTCGACATCACGTTCGCCGCCACGATGCCCTTCAGCACCGCGATCTCGGCCTGGGTCTCGCGCGGCACCACGACATCCGCGCCGTACCTCGCCAGCGGGCCGCCGCGGTGGGCATGCCGGGTGGCGTGCACCGCCTCGTGCGCGAACCGGCCGATGAGCTGGCTGGTGAGGTTCTTGAGCTTGGCGTGGTCGAGGCGGCTGCCGCTCCAGCTGTCGATCCACGCGTCCAGGCTGTCGAGCCGGTCGAACGCGGCGATGAGCTCGTCGTGGCCGATCTCGCCGCCGATCCACTCGAACATCGAGTCGACGAGCTCGTCGTGGTTCACCCGGGCGCCGAGCGCCGGCACGTCCAGGTAGCCGCTGACGATCGCATCCTCGAAGTCGTGCACGCTGTAGGCGATGTCGTCGCTGAGGTCCATGACCTGCGCCTCGATGCACCGCACGCGGTCGGGCGCGGAGCCGCGCATCCAGGCGAACACCTCGGCGTCGTCGGCGTAGTAGCCGAACTTGCTGCGACCGCCCGGTTCGGGCACGCCCTGCTCGCCGCCCCACGGGTACTTGCAGCTGGCGTCGAGCGACGCGCGGGTGAGGTTCAGCCCGTACGAGCGGCCGTCGGCGCCGAAGACCTTCGGCTCGATGCGGGTCAGGATGCGCAGCGTCTGCGCGTTGCCCTCGAAACCGCCGATGTCGGCCGCCCAGGCGTTGAGCGCCCGCTCGCCGTTGTGACCGAACGGCGGATGCCCGAGGTCGTGGGCGAGGCAGGCGGTGTCGACGACGTCCGGGTCGAGTCCCAGGCTCACCGCCAGCTCTCGGCCGACCTGCGCGACCTCGAGCGAGTGCGTGAGCCGGTTGCGGGCGAAATCGAGCCCGGAGGTCGGCGACAGCACCTGCGTCTTCGCGGCGAGGCGCCGCAGCGCGCTGGAGTGCAGCAGGCGCCCGCGGTCGCGGGCGAAGTCGCTGCGGCGGGTGGTGTGCTCCTCGGGCAGCCAGCGCTCGCTGTCGAGCGGGCCGTAGCCCGGCTCACCCGCCACGGTGCTCACCCACCACTGTGGCTCAGCTCGGCCTCGGTCAGCTCGGTGCGGTGCGTCTCCTGCAGCTCACGGGAGTCGAGCCAGCCCTGCGGCAGGCTCGGCACCTTGGGGCTGCCGGCGCGGCCGCGCTGCCCCTCGGCGTCAGCACCCGGGTACGGCTGGTCGCGGTCGAGAGCGCCGAGCAGGTCGGCCAGCTGCTGCAGGCTCTGCACGGTCGCGAGCGACGCCCGCAGGTCGCCGCCGACCGCGTAGCCCTTGAAGTACCAGGCGACGTGCTTGCGGATGTCGCGGCAAGCCCGGTCCTCCTCGCCGAAGAACTCGGTGAGCAGCTCGGCGTGGCGCTGGAACGCATCCGCGACCTCGCCGAGGGTCGGCTCGGCCTTGCGGCGCTCGCCCCTGAAAGCCGCCGCCAGGTCGCCGAACAGCCACGGCCGGCCCAGGCAACCCCGGCCGACCACCACGCCGTCGCAGCCGGTCTCGGCCACCATGCGCAGCGCGTCGTCGGCGCTCCAGATGTCGCCGTTGCCGAGCACCGGCACGTCGCTGATCGTTTCCTTGAGACGCGCGATCGCCGACCAGTCCGCGGTGCCGGAGTAGAACTCGGCGGCGGTGCGGGCGTGCAGCGCGATCGAGGCGACACCGGCACCCTCGGCGGCCCGGCCGGCCTCGAGGTAGGTGAGGTGGTCGGCGTCGATGCCCTTGCGCATCTTCACGGTGAGCGGGATGTCCCCGGCCGCCTTCACGGCGCGCTCGACGATGTCGCGGAACAGGTCGCGCTTCCACGGCAGGGCCGCTCCCCCGCCCTTGCGGGTGACCTTGGGCACCGGGCATCCGAAGTTCAGGTCGATGTGGTCGGCGCGATCCTCGGCGACGAGCATCGTGACCGCCTCGGCGACCGTCTTCGGG